>NZ_JBGNYA010000002.1 GCF_041477585.1 Halobellus sp. MBLA0158 | reverse complement strand
CAAATCACGAGCCTACGGTGGGGCTCAGTCCTTTCTGCCCCTGAAAAACAGCAGCTGTTGAGAGTGCCAGGGCACGGCTCACAATACTATGTTCGAGATGTGCGAAGTGGCCGATACAGCGAGCCCATCGGTCACTCTATGACGGTCATCGTTGCTGGCGGTTTGCCAACACTACTGAGCGCGAGAGCAAGCCAAGAGCGCCGCCTTACCCACCTACGACGTTGCGTGCTTAAAAGACAGTCCTAACCTTTCTTTGCGTACCCACAGATACTGTTCTGTAATGGCTGAGGATGAGGACGACGTGTTTGAGGAGCCTGATTTTGATGATTTAGAGGAGGCTTTGAAAGCTGACCGGGAAGAGCATCGGGAGCAGGTGTCGCTTGAGTGGGTTGAGACTATTCGAGAGGCTGGTGAAGTGTGGCGAGAGTCGGAAGATGTAGAGACCGTTTCTGATGAGGTTGGTTTGTCTCTGGAGAGGACGAAAGAGGCGCTCACTGTCTACAGATTGATTTTTGAGGAGGTTCCGATGGCTGTTGCTTCTAAATCAGTCATTCCAGGGCGGTCGTTCTTCTCTCTTGAAAGTGAGGTTACAACGCTTGATCCAGAGGATGAAGGTGAATCGGTTGAGGACTTGTTACGGGAGTATATAGGTGCGGTCTATCTTGAGCACGATATCCAGGAAGAGGAGGTAGGTGAGCCGCCGGAGAGGGAGACTCCTCGATCAGGGTTTGAGGGTGTAGAATTGGATCTGGATATGAGTGGGCTGTTTCCGAGCTTCGAGATTCCGTCTTCGACGCTTGCTGCTGTTGCTAATATGCCGAAGATCCACGACGAGGTGTTGCAGAGCCAGGTTTCAGCTCTGGCCGGTGCTGTAAGTCCTGATCTGTTTCGGACGGAGCAGATGGTAGCAAGTGCTCTTCAACCTGCGATTGCTCAGCATCAGGAGATTTTTGCTCAGAGTTTGGCTCCGTTGACTGCTGCTATTGAAGAACAGCAGAGTTTGATAGGTCACTCGGCGGCGTTGGCGCTTTCTGATGCGATGAAGGGGGTCCAGTTTCCTGAGCCGGTTCTCGCGGATTTGGCGGCGATGCAGCCTACGATAGATGCTACTGCAGCTGCTACTACACATTCCCACGCGTACCCAGATTCTGAGGATCCGGTTGTTGATGAAGCGTCGAAGACGAGCGTAGAGGCTGAGTCGTTGGAGGCTACTGGCGAAGTTGCTCCAGAGACTGGACCTATAGATGCGACGATAGATTCTACTCTTCCGGATTCGGATGCGTTTTCGACGGAGTTGGCCTTCGAGATTCCGGCGTTAGTTGTGCAGTCAATGTTGGGTACAGGATCGACTCGTATCTGGTTCAATAATTTGTCACAGGGGAAGCAGACCTCTGTTATCTTCGGGTGTATGGCTGGGATAGCGTACTCGCTCACGAACAACTGGACTCTTGCTGGTATAGCAGCTACTGGAGTTACGCCATATCTGAGAGAGGTTCTGACCGAGGACGAGTAGGACGCAGACTGAGCAGGCATTGGAACTAATCTCGAACTGGCTGTTCTATCTCGTGTTCACGCTCTCAATCCCACTCGACCTAATATACGGTCTCGGTGCTGCGGAGAACACCAGCAACCTGGTCAAGTTCTTCCTGTACGCGGTGGTGACGGACAATCTGAAATAGGCGAGATACGTCATACTGGATTAAGGAATGGTGAATGAGCACTATGTTCAGGAATCTTATTTGAGGTTGTTTGCTCCTGGAGAGGAGGGCTTGGTATCTCGTTATTCTCTGGTCGAACAACACGGTGGCGGGGACTATTATGATCCTATTGAGCGGTATCCGGTGAAGAAGGCTGCATCTTCAGAGAATTACGCTGAGGGTCTATTGGAGAGTGATGCAACGAACCGTGCGGAGAAAGCGATGGTGAATTCGTTAAGAAAGCTGGATAGCGGCGAGCAGTTGTCCGACGAGGATATAGCGAATATTTCGCAGTTTGTCTCATTTCAGAGGGACAGGTCTCCGGCAGCGAAGATCCATCACAGAATGCGAGGGGAGTTATGGAAGGCAGCTGGAAAGGATGTAGATGATTTCTGGGAGAGCGTGATGTATATCGACGGGAATGACCGATATATCGGGTTCCAACATATGGGATGGAGGATCGTAGAGAACTCTACTGATCTCCCGTTCTTTACATCGGATGTGCCTGTGGTCGTGTACCGGGAGGAGTTCCCTGAAGACCGCGAGATGGACGGTTTTGATTTCGATGGAAAGGAGGTCTACTGTCCTTTGAGTCCAGATAAGCTATTGGTGCTGCTGGATCCGAACACGTTCCAGGTGGGGCCTCAGTATCCGCACACAGAGATTGAATCTTGTGAGTTGAGTGACCGACAGGAGGTTTGGAAGCTAAATATGTTTCAAGGACTTAATGCGTTCCAGGAAGTATTTGGACCGATCGGAGCGGGTGAGTATCTGGAGAAATTGATCGAGGGGATGTGCCAGTGTTACCCTGACGAGGACTATATTCGTGGTAATCGATGGAGCACGGAGCGGATTTACGAGGCGCAGAAGTCCGGGATTCGGGAAGCAGATGAGCGGCCGAATCAAGCGACGATTCCTGAGGAGGATTGGGAGATTATGTTGTCGCATAAGAAGACTACTGATGCGAAGTGGATGTTTTCCCACAGTCTGGAATTCATCGACGGCCTGCGGTGAGAGGAGCCTATCTCCGACTATTGGTGATGGAGTTCACTTGTTTGCCAGTACCTAGTTTATTTTAAGGCAAGCCAAAATTCAGGGAGTAATACCTCCAGAAATGGTGTTTTCATATCTTTTACCCCCGTAAATTACCACACCTCTTTTATAGTTCAAAGTTCTTGAACTTAATGTATGGTTACCAGTCTCCTCGTGACGGGGGTTGTAGGGGCTGTAGCCGCGATGCTGCTGGCCCCGGTGTTCGGATACTCAACGAATGCTGGCTACCATCTCGGGAATGGTAGCTTGACGACGAAAGGGAATGCCACGTTGCTGAAGTTGGCGAAGATTGCTGTAGCAGGTGTCATCGCTGCGTCTGTGGGGCCAATGATTCTGGCAGCTAGTCCGTTCGTGATTGCAGCTGTCGCACTTGGTGGAGCCTTCCTGGTGCTCCACTCTGATATCGGTAACTGGAGGATCATCTGATGAACTCTGGACAGGGCGATGTGTTCGATGCGATTCGGACGCTGGTCTTGGGACCATTCGTAGCGTTGGCTATCGGTGTGTTATTCTACGTAGCCGCTCGGATCTACTGGGTTTTGAGGCCGATGGGTACGAGCGGTCCGTTCGCTGATGCCTACAACACGCTGGGTACATCGCTCTCGATCAGCTATGGATTATTCCAGCTTGCCTCAGGCATCGGGACCATATTTGCGGTCGCCGTGATCGGATTAGCTGCCTACAACTTCTTCAACAGCTTCGGTGGCGGTCGTCGGGGTCGTTGAACTGGGCGCGGAGTTCTCCTATTCTAATCGGTCTCGGTGGGTGTAGATGCCAAGACACGCTGCTAGAGTTATCGCTGCGGCTGCTGCAGGAATTATAGGGTTGGCTTCGAGCGTTGCCAGTAGTTGGAAGGAGAATCCGCAGAGGAGTATTAGCAGTCCGTATAGACGGAGTTGTGCGATTTGGGGGCGTTCTTTTGCTGCGATTGCGTCGAACACTTCCTGTGTGTCGTAGAAGTCAGTTTCGTCCCATCCACCGTTTTCTTCGTACCGGGCTTCGACGTACCGGTCTCCCCAGCTAAACTCGGAATGTTCGCTCGTTTCTGTTGTCTGCATCCCACTAAGGGAGTTGACCTGGATCTCGACGTATTCTTCTCCGCCGTGGTTTGCGCCGAACTCGGCCACAGGTTCAGTCTCATCCAAGATTTTACACAGAATGTTGAAACCAGTGTCTCCCTGTCGAGTTCCAATCAGGGTCATCCGGTCGCGGGCCTCTCTTAGTGCGCCTGTGGAGAACTGGGTGAATAGGGTTCGTGCATCGGGTATGGCAATTAGTGCTGCTCCGATGATATCCAGGCTGAGTCCTATTGCGGTGATGGCTGATTGAGGCATTGAGGTGTCAGGTTCTTGCTCTTCAGTTAGCAACCCCTCGGATTTAAAAACGGCATTTGCCCATCTTGCACGGCACTCTTAATATCCTCTGAAACTGGTAGACATTATTACGTTCAATTTGTATATACACTGAGAATCTAATCTACCCTCCCTCTGCTAAAAATAATACTGAGTGAAAAGTCTGATAGCCGTTCTGCTTCGTAGCAAATCACCTACGTTTGGCTGATACTCGCCGTCTCAAAGGATAATTCACCGGTTGGGATGCGTAACTTCTGTCGATCTCCGACTCGCTCCACAAGCTTTCGTTTCAGGTATTGTTTCGCCGTCGACGGTGTGAAGACGCCCTTGTCGATCATGTCGCCGACGACGTCTTTGAGGGCCGCGAACTGTCCCTGCAGGTGGCCGTCGCCGACCGGCTCGCTGTCGTACCAGCGCACCGTCGCGAGCGCGCCGTTCCCGACCGTCTCGCCCTGTTCGACCGTCTCCGAGTCGTACTGCAGGCCGAACCACAGCGTCCGATAGGCAGTCACCTCGAACGTCGTCGACACCACGAAGAACGCCTCGTGGTGGAGGTAGTCGAGATGGTCCGCGACGATCTCGTCGAGGGTGAGCCCGGTGGCGCGGGGCTTCGGCTCGACGACCGACGACGGACGATTTTCGCCGGTGAGGTAGCCGTCGACCGCATCTGACTCGAGGCCATCGGCCAGTTCAGCCAGCAGCTGTTTCGCCCACTTGGAGTCGGTGTCGTCGCCACCGAACGGCGACTCAGCCGAGATTCGGTGCTTGAGCTTCAGGTTCGCAGCACCCCAATGAGAGTAGTGGAGCGTGTACTGTCCGTCGGTTCGTTCGTACGCAACAAGTGCGCGGTGACCCATCTGAACAATCACCTCGCAGGGCACCCCACGACTGGATCGCCCCGCACCCCTCCCGGGGGATGAACAACTCTACTCGTCGATCGGTTCGGGGGAACTGAGGTCCGTGTGGAGGACTTCGCCGTCGCGAACGACGTACCGCTTCGCCAGCACTGGGAAGCGACATTTTGTGAACCCCGCTGTCTGGATGTCGAGTTCCTCGTCGGCTTCGAGGTGGTCGGCGAGTTCTCGCAAGAATTCGTGGGTCACGATGCCGCCCTCGTAGTCCGGCAGGCCGTTCTCCCGCGCCTCGTACACTTCGAAGTCATCGTACCCCCAGATGGTGAGTTCGCCCTTGTCGGTGACCTTCCAGTCGAGCGTCCCGAAGCTGTAGCTCTCACAGAGCTCGCGGACTGACTGTGGATCCGATACGATCGCGCCGGTTGACGTCGTCGCAGCTTGTAGTATCGCCATGTCTGGACCCGCGGGAAGCCCCGCACCCCTCTTGGGGGTGATAAACCGACACTGGAAGTGCCCCTGACGTCAACGGCAACGCCGATCAGTCGTCTGTTGGGGCGTCTGTCTCGCTTCCGTCCTCTGGCCGTGTGAGGAGACTCACTTCTTCCAGGAGGTCTCTTGCAGTCTCGACTCGCTCTCGATCCGCGTCGTCCAACTGGTCGACGTCGAGCCGGCTGAGATTGCTGAGCACACGATGCATCCGGTGGCCTTGTTCGACTTGCTGATTCATCGGAAGCGCCTCACCACTCGCCGGCGCAGAAAGACTCCTTACGAGACTGTCGTCGGCGCATCAGAGTCGCCACCAGTGCTCGTCGCGACGCGGTGCCGCCAGGAGGTCACTCTCACACCCGTTGTCCAGCATCGTGTCCGGGATGTGGGATGCCTCGGCGGTCGGCCGTAGTTCCTCAAAGTCAGAATATTGGTCGTAATCGGTTGGCTCATACCTTCTGTCGGTATCGCATTTCAACGTCCGGACGCCTTCGCTCGCAAGGCACTCTTGATTATGCGAGACATCACAAACATATATGAGAGTAGGGCGCGAACACTGTCCCAAGAGGTACCAACCATGACCGAATCCTCGCGAGATCGGGTCCAATCGTGGACTGAGTCGATGAGCGCCCGCGACCGCATTCGGGCGGTCGCCGAGTCACTTCGCGAACCCCGCTCAGTTAACTGGATCAGCGAGCAGGCCGACGCCGCCTGGAGCACGACCAACGAGGAACTTCAGGATCTCGTCGACCAGGGCCAGTTGCGTCGCGTCGAGGCCGGCGAGACCACGCGCTACCAGCCGGACTACACGCGACTGCTCTTCGAGGAGATCCGCACGCTCATCGAGGAAAACACCCGCGAGGAGCTGCGGAGTGAATTGGCCGCGATCACCGAGGAGATCGAGGAGTGGCAGGCGACCTACGACGTCGAGACGTGGGAAGAACTCGAACAGTCGCTCGCCGACGGCGACCTCGCAAGTGCGGAGCTCCGGGACCGCCGCGACGTCATCGCGTTCTGGCGTGAGAACGAGGAGGATCGCCGCCTCATCAAGCACGCACTGGAACTCTACTCCGACGTCGAAGCTGCCCGCGAGCAGATGACCGACGTGGCTGACCGCGCCACGAGCTAACCCTCCTCTCTCACAGAATGATCTTTCTTGCCGGTCGCGACCGCTATACACAGCGGACCCTCCTCCGCGACGTTCACGACCGATTGACGAACCAGCCAGGGTGTGAAGAGGTCCGCTATCGCCCGTCTCGACGCCGACCCCGCTACGTCATCGCGGATGTCGATCCGACGACGTTCCTGAGTGACTCTTACGATGCGGCGACAGCACGACTGGAGATTCGCTTCTGGTACCCCGCCGGCGTCGACCACGAATACTACCGCATAAACTGGGTCGAACCGGACCGAAATCTGATGCTCGGATTCCACCAAGATGCCGACCATCCGGACCTTGGGCCCTGTCATATCCAACTCAATCACGAAGACACGCCGGTTGATCGGCACAAGGCGACGTTTCTCGATGCCCATCCACTCGCCGTCCTCGATGACCGACTACAACAGTTCCCGCCCGCGCTAGATGCGATTCACTGGAAGAATGGAGCGCCCTCGCTCACGACCTGGCCCGTCTAGACTGCGAGTTCATCGAGCCTCTGGTGATGCGTCCGTGCCGTGGTCGGCGTGACGTTCCGGACTCGTCGGTGTCACGGTGCGTTACCCACTACCCCTGTTCGTGCCCCGATTTGTGGAGGCAAGCCGCTGCGAACCCTGCCGAATGAACGCCCGCCGTGACTGACGTCGGAATTGAGGGTACTCACCGTATTAACCAACAGAAGCCATCTCTATCGGAGACTGTTGGTTAATCTACGGGATTTCTCCTGCCCTATTCGGGAGCAGGCCCGTAGCGACCTGTGCCACACACCTGGCACTCCCAGATTGGTTGGCCCGTCCAGGTCTCGTCAGGGAGCGACTCGCGTGTCCTGAACCGATGTTCTGTTTCTCTCGTACAGTGCTGGCACTCGAGGGCTGTCACGGTCGGAATTTCGGCTCCGGCACTGGTGGACTCCGTTTCGTGGGGTACTGTTTCCACAGCGATTGCTGGGACGATCCACAGCTGATCGCTGTCGTCGAGCGTGTGCTCGAGGGACGACTCAGCACGAATTCCCTGGCCACGCTCGTCATAGACGCGTGGAATCTCCGTCTGAGAACGATCGCTCCTCTCGTTCCACGCTGTCCGCTCACGGGCTGCTGTTAGCAACGCCTCACCGGCCGCTGAGGTCACCTCGGCGGCCGCGGGGAGCGTAGGCCAGCGCTCGGTTAACTGGGGTGCGGGCTCGTCGTCGAGATCGTAGATGAGCGTACAGTCGTCGATCGGCTCGTCGTGACCTGACGTGAGGAGTGTCGCTGCAGCTGCTCCCTTTGCCACGGCGCCGTAGAACGTCCCTGATTCGATGAGGAACTGGATTACACCACGGAGTGTCTGCTCGGAACTCGCAGCATCCGACGCTGACGCGGCGTCGAGTTCGTGTTCGAGACAGAACCGGCATTTTCGTTGCGACGCCGGGATCGATGCGCCACAGGAGACACAGGCCCGGTCTGTGTCGGTTGTTCCACCCGGATACCCACCCGAATGCGAGGATTCACGCTGGCGGGTTGGCTGGCCGTCTGCTGGCTGATCCAACGCTGGGTCCGGCACCAGAGCGCCTTCCCCGACAGGTTGGAACGCCTCTCGGTCTGAGTTGTGGTCAGTCATCGATTCGCTCCGCGTTTCCCCCGGTTTGGTATTTAAACTCAAGGGTGAGAAAACGCGGGAACGGATTCGGCGACGACGAAATAAATCTGATCGCCTGAGACGGAGTCAGTCTCGGAGCTCGGCGACCGCTCGACCCACCTCGCGAACGTGCTCACTCCGCTCGATATCGAGCTCTGTCGACAGATACTCGACAGTCTCTTCCAGATCCATACTCCTTGGTAGACTCTCTTCCTGTATGTAGGTGCTCCTCTACTGGAGGCGTCTCAGATCGCTTGTAGTTCGTCCCGCCGGCTTCGGAGCGTCACGACTGACACCTCTGCTGCCGACGCGACGGTGGATTGGGTAATCAACGCGCCCTGTTCTTGGGCGGCCAGATAGACGCAGGCGGCCGCGACGCCCGATGGCTGACAGCCGTTCGTGAGGGCTGTCCCTTCGGCGTGTTCTGCGAGTTCGTTCGCGCGGCGGCGAATGTCGTGGTCTAACCCCAACTCCGAGATCAGCCGCGGAACGAACGACGTCGGGCGCATTGGTGGTGCCGGGAGCTCTAATTCGCGATTCAGTGTTCGGTAGGCGTTGGTCACACGAGTGGACTCGACTCGGGCGGCGTCGACGACATCCTCGAGGAGAAGCGGGTGTTGGTTACATCGGCCGGTACCGTAGATGCTCGCTGCACCGATGGCTTCGATGGATCTGCCACGAAGCAGATCCTCGCTCTGAGCCCTCCGAAAGAGCTGGCACGCCTGGTCACGAATCGACTCGGAGAGTTCGAGCGCACTCGCCAGCCGGCGCACCTCGCCCAACCCGTGTGCGAGATTCCGTTCCGCTTTGGACCGCCAGCGACCACGGGTCTGCTCACGTCGCATCCGGGCCAGCCGCCGACGTTTCTGCTCTGAGAGTTCGTTCCCGTGCGCATCGGTTCTGTGACCGATCTCCGTCGAGAGGCCTCGATCGTGGCGGGCCGCCGTTAACGGTGCGCCTGTTCGCTCGCGCTCGTCCTCATCGTATGCTCGCCACTCCGGCCCGTGATCGAGACGTTGCTCTTCGATGACGAGCCCACAGTCCTCGCAGACCGTTTCGACCGCGTTCGTGGTGACTCGGCCGTCGCACTCGGGACACTGGTTCGCACTCGATTCCGTTCGGACGTCTTCGTCGAAGCCAGTCTCGTAGATGTCTCTCGTTGCCATTTTTCTCACCGTATTTAGGAACTCGCCAGTACGGCGAACCCCTCACCCATTGAGGGTACAACAGACTCCTGGCTCTACACGTCGGGGGTCGAAAGTCGGAGCCGAACTATTCGATCCACAGCAACTGACGCACCGGAGATAAGACGTTGATGTCCGTGTATGTGGGTCTAACCGGCGTATTTCAATGAACTATACCGATGAGGTTGCCCAGTAATTAGAATTATAATACAGAATGGGAATAATGTTGTATGGGAACGGCAACCCGGAACCGATCCGGGGCATCCAACGCTGGTTATGAAGACGCGAAACGCGAGTTAGCTGATGCTGCGGGTGATAAAGATGCTGCCAGGGCAAGTGAAATCTATTTCAAGGTGATTCTGGCTGCTCAACCGAACGGCGCAGCTAAAGTTCCAGCATATCTAGCGGTCCGGTACGGCTCTGAATTCGTGATAAAAAGCCATCAAAACGGAGTCGAGTCTGCCACTAGAGATGTTGGTGCCTCAGTGGCAAAAGAGGTCGTTGCAGCAGGCGCCTCTGAAGCCGTTGTTGAGCAAGCCTCAAAAGAGGCTGCCAGTCGAGGCCTTGCTGATGGATCTCAGGGAACAGACCGAGCCTTCTCTGGGTCCGCAGAACGAGCAATGGAAAGTGCGATGGGTGACATTATGACCGAAGGAGCTGATGCTCTTGAACGACACCGAGATTCAGAATAATATTGACGAGTTCGTAGAGGCCCATGGCGTTGAAGGATTTTTCCGAGTATATTTTCGGGAGTATCTGTTTCAACTGCTTAACGAAGAAATTGAGGCAGCTACCAATGATCCCGAGTCAGACTCCGCTCTTCAACTCCATTTCAGCCAGAACGTTGAGACTGACCAAGAGCTGGAGGAATTTGAGGAACAACTGCGAGATCAGTGTGCCAACCGGGCGGATGAGTTGGTCGAAAAAATACAGGATCAGCCCGAATTGGCACCGATTTTCGAAGATGCCGATGTGGAGCTCCTAGAGCATGAGGATGTAGAGGAAATGATTCGGCATACCATGCATGAGATGATTGAGGTATGGGAGGACGAGGATTTTGAAGGGAACTAAGCGATTCCTAATTAAGTCCGGGACCGGATCGACTCTTAGCGAAGCAGACTCGGACTACACCATAGTCGTCGACGATTATCGGACCGAGACCGAAACGGAAGGTGGTCGTCTAATAAAGTACACGAAGAAGGTTCTTAATGATCTGTTCGGTCACAGTCCTCCTCCAACAGTCACGGCGTTGGTTGAGCTTGCACTCGGTACGTATGCTGCGGACCGTTTAGTGAAGCGAGGGCCAACTGGTGCGAAAGATGACGGGGAGGAAATGCTGAAATCACGGCAGATACAGATTTTGTACCCTGTTGTCGACGTGGAAAAATGGCAACCGTTGGAGTCTGAATTGAATCACGCTGTTAGCTTCATCTCGCGTGATAACTTTCAGTATCGGTTTATCGATGCGATAGACGAGGATCAGTCTATTGATGAGAGCGATGGTAGACACTATGATCAGTTGCCTGAGGCTGATTCTGTCGCACTTTTTTCTGGTGGATTGGATAGTTTGGGTGGCCGATTCCACCTCGCTGATGAAGGCTACAATCCACATTTTGTCAGTGTGGATCATGGTCGAAACGTCGGCCATCTAGTGCGGAATTTTGACCATCTCTTCGATGGTAATCTTACTTCAGTTGGTGTCGACGAGGAGTTCTCTGCATACGAAGATACGCAGTTCACTCGGTCATTCATGTACTTCGCCTTCGCCGCCGCTGTCGCGGTAGCCCTCGATGTTGATGATATCTATGTCCCCGAGAATGGTGTCCTCTCACGATTCTCCTCGCTGGAATCTGGCTGGACGACGACTCGCACGGTCCATCCACTGTTCGTTAAGAGCTTGAATCGAATTTTTGAGGAACTGTTTCCGGACCGGGAAATGGAAATTACCAATCCGTTCCTTGGCTACACGAAGAAGGAAGTCGTCGACTGTATCCCAAACAAAGAGGATATCTTCTTTACTCGAACGTGTCCCCATCCACGTGAATTGTCGCAGGGAAAGAACGCTTCCGGACACCCATACAACTGTGGTGAGTGTATTCCTTGCCTTATCCGTATTATTGGTCTGGTAAACAGCGAGCACAATATACAACCAGACGAGTTAATGTTAGACAAGAACCATCTCTTGAACTTTGACTTCTCGACTGTGGGTGTGGAGAATATTGCCCAATCCGAACAGAGTCGACAGTCCAGTTTGTCAGTGTTTTTGTTGGGTTTGAATGCACATCTCTCGTTCGCGTATCGTATCCAGACTTCGACTCAAAAGGAACTGGTATCATCTCATCCTGAGCTTCTCGATCCCGATATACTAGGGCTCTATGAGCGGTTTAGCAGGGAGATATTCCGTACTGTGAAGTTCTTCGCGGCTGAAAACCCAACGCTGGACGACTACGTCACAGAGTTTCTTTCCTTAGAGAACAAAGAGCTCGCCAGCCTGACGCAGTAGTTCACTATTGTTGGCGGATATTCGGGAGTATGATAACATCTAGGCACATCTGGCTACACAATGATATCTCGTGCAAAACTTAACCGTTGGACACACTCGGAAACTGCGAATCAAGAAGAAGCCCGAGATACTAATCGCGAACTCCGGGATGATCTTGAAGAAGGCGGACTCCAGGGTGTCAGTGATGGGTTAGAATTCGCTACCCTCCTCCAAGGTTCGTACCGGAACACGACTATGGTGTACAATTCTGGTGACGTAGACATCCTTGTTATTCGGACGGACACCTTCCACGGGGATTTCTCACATGTCCCTGATCACGCTGTCAGCCATGCCCCCGATCGAAATCCACAGCAGATGTTCGAGGAGCATGCCGAAGGCGTGTATCGAACCCTTCAAGCCCAATATGGGACACGCAACGTCGAACGTGGTGAGAAGGCAATAGAAGTGGATAGTGATGAGTTGCCCCTTGGGGCCGATGTCGTTCCTTGTCTCCAGTATCGACGATTTTGGTCACGCCAGCCAGGAAACCATATGAAAGGAATTGTATTCTGGACTCCAGAGGGGACGAAGATCATCAATTTCCCACGCCGTCATCGAATTATGGGCACTAGGTATAACGAATATACAAACGGAAATTACAAACCAACGATTCGTATTTTCAAGAACTTCAGGAATACACTCGCAGAGAATGGCGCTATTGAGAAGGAAAACGCGGCGTCATACTTCATCGAGTGCCTCCTCTCAAACGTTGAGACTGCTACAATAGCAAAGGATGATATTCGCGATCGAGTTGAAGGAATTCTCGACGAACTCGAAGCCGACGCCGAAGAAGGATTCCCTGACTATACCGTACAGCATGGGATGCAACCGTTGTTTGGTGACGAGACGACCCAGTGGGATGTCGAACACGCCAGAGCGTTCATCACAGAGGCCAGACGCTTCTATGAAGAGGATTAGTAGCGATGCATACCTACTCAACGGATAACGACAATAGGCCGACTGTATACGGTATTCTTGGATTCGCAGCCTATGCAGCCGCCCTTGCCGTGGGATGGCTTTCAACAACGCTTAGTGCAGTAATACCCGCAGTCGCAGGCATTACGATCTCATGGGGTGTGGGATTCACCCTCCTTACAGCGACATTCAGTCGGTTCATCTGGAAGACCGGAATCGCCCGCGCAACAGGAGCGTCAAAGGTTCCTGATTTCAACGGCGAGTGGACGGGATACGTAAAAACCTCGTATGAAGGAGTCATTCCGGATGATGCGCTTCACGCGTCGAACGACCCGAATGCGGAAATGCAGCGGGTCGCTGCGACACTGCAAATCACCCAGACATGGCGGAAAATTAGTATCCACCTGGAGACCGATAATTCCGAGTCAGACAGTACTGGCGCAACCGTACTGACTGAAGATGGGCGTTGGCCGAGCCTCAACTACCAGTATGAGAACGATCCAGACCCAGATTCAGCCTCTTCGATGACAAGACACTACGGAACCGCTGACTTAGCTTTAAAAACAGACTCTGACGAAACAGTACTAGAGGGGTTCTATTACACAGGTCCTGGCCGTGAGAACTATGGAGAAATGTACTTCGTGAAATCGGACTGACTGCTCAGTTCACTCTATACAGTTCCAGTATTCCATAGGTTCCTCGCTGGTCCGGTCGGTTGTAGTACTTGCCTTCAAGTTTGTCTTGACCCTCATCGTATTCCAAGATAGCAGTCCCGTAATGTGGATCAAGCTCCTCGTTGGTGGTACTCCCATCATTCCAGTAGTTATACGAGAGTGTCGGCCAAGCCTTTTCTTTAACTAGAATCGTCGCTGCTCGGCTATGCGAGGGCGACTCTGGTCCATTCAAAGATACACGTATCTTATCCCACGTCTGATTAATCTCAATACTGGTTTCTTGTTTTGTTAGCCCCTCAATCTGACGTCCCTCGTCAACAATTTGTTCGTCGGGAATGAGATTCGCGTCGGCGGACGTGTATAGATATCCTTCCCATGAACCATTCAAGTTTGGAACAGCGACCAGCCCCTTATCGTGTAACCACTCCCATTTCCAGAGGTACCTTGTGAATCCGATGTATAGTAATGACGAGACAATACCCAACGAGAACCCGACTATAGGACCAAAAACACTGATTCCGCCCAGATAGATTACAGCAGTAAGGATACCAATTAGAATATACCGCTGATGCCGGTTCGCTTGGTCAGTGGAAAAGTTGTGCATTTTTCCTCTTGTCGTACCAGTCTTCCCACATTTCTCGGAGGCGGTTTATGAGTTCATCTGCCTCATCAGTACTCCATTGAGTGTTGCTATCTCCAAATAAAGGCTCCATCTCGGAAACCTGATCGAAGCTTGAGAAGTCCGCGTCTTCTAAGTGGGTGAGAATTTCGTCGAACCGGTCTGATCGACTGGTTCGCTTTAGGATGTTCTCAGGAACGTTGTATATGAGACACTCGATTCCGTACGAGTGAGCATCAATCGTCCAAAGCGTATCGAAGTGGTTGTTGTAGTAATACCGTGCGTTCTTGAATATACGGACCGTCTCTTTGTAGTTTGAGTGCATATCCCGTCCGTTCTCACGATGGATCTTGGGAAAGTTGATTATACGATTGTCGCCGTTCTGCGGCATAAAGTGTATCCCCTTGTCGATTTCTGCGTTGTCGTCGCCGCCTTCGGGATATGTCCGGTAGACACGGTACTCACCGCACGCGACCACATCAACGTCGACGTCAAGTAGTGATGTTTCGTCCTTGTCGATCTTGATTGCCTTATTACCGGGAGTAACAGCCGAACGACCAAACTTGATCCTGAGTGCCTTCAGCACATCATCGTAGAAATCACGATGATCATAATCGGCATCATCATGATCCTCATCGTATCGTTCCTCCTCCTCTTCACTGAGTTCCTCAAGATCGGAGCGCCATGCAGACGTGATTTTCGCGACGACGTCTACGTCGCTCGACCCTCGTGTGTGTGTTGTGTTTGCATATGAACCCTGTAAATAGACCTCGTAGTCTTCGTCCGCTTGTTCCAGAGGGGAGCGTTCGCTCATTAGAGCACGGCGAGTTTTATCCCGTGCATCAGCCGACCCCTTGTCAGCCCCGGTACCGTGCCAGTCATTAAATTTGCTTTCAGGAATCGGCATTTTAGCGATTCCTCATTAAGTTCGGTAGGTGTGGTGTAGTCACGACTCGACTGAGGATGGCACCATCCACGAGGTGTATAATGTCGTCCGGAATCATCTGTACTCTATCTCCAGATGTGTTCTGATGGGAGACATGGATAGGTACGGTTGCTTGATAGTTAAACACTCGCGAAACAGAGTGAAAGTGATAACACGGCTATTGGGTCCTATAGGGCTGATTTTCCTACAGATAAGGCTTTCAAGCACGGGGCGTGGGCAGCAAGTCTTTCTAAGCATTCAGAGCAATCGCTGTGCCTCGACGACTAGGAAATCAGTCGTTCGATGGGTTTCGTGGAGGCGAATGAGATACCGTTTACAGGCAGGTTTTCGTATTTTCGGTCATAGTGGGGTAGGAAGGTGGTGTCCTTGCCACCCAGCGCTGAAGACAGTTATCGGAAATATAGCTGCCGGCTGACAAACCGCTCCCGCAGCTGGTAGTAGCACTGATTGAAAGGTGTACTCGCTTGCAGTCCAGAACACACTTGGAATCGATCAATATGTCAAGACGCGTATGGGGTGGACGTACAGATTACGGCCCCTGCCGAGGTTGTGGCTGCGCGCGCAGCGACCGCAGGGAGCGAGCACGGAGCGGTGGGTGGGGCGGTGGGGTTTGGGCCGGTCCGGCACTCACCAGAAAAAGAGGGCACTTAGCCCCCTACTCTTCCCACCAGCGGCGGTCGCGCTCTGGGAAGACGATCATACTGTCGTAGGTCACGGCGAGTGAGCACCGTCCTTCGTACCAGTTCTTCTTGACAGCCCGCATCCGGACGGTGTCACCTTCCTGGACGAAGGCGGGCTCGCTGGCCTTCCACGAGGTGAACTTGATTTTCCCAGTATCGTCCGCGACCAAGCCCACTTGAGCGATCTTGGGGCTGGAAGCATCCCAGAGCTGGACGATTTCACCTTCGATGCTCACCTCATCCGTCTGCACGTCCGGGACGTCCTCGATCGGGCAGATGGCGCCGGGGGCCGCCTTGAGCGCGTCCATCGTGTCGAACACTGCTTTGGTGATGTCCTGCCCCTTGGCGACCCGCTTTGCGAGCGCCCGCGAAACGGCCGCCCGACTATGACCGGTGCGAAGCCGCTGTGCCATCCGGTCTGCTTCCTGATTTACCTTCGCCAGCTCCATTCGGGAGAGACGTTCACGCGGATCCGTCCGTTCGGGGGTGCGTTCCTCCCGCTTGCGCTGCCGCCGTTCGGTGACGACCTCGCGGGTCCGCTTCGCCCGGCCCTTCTGGGTACCGAGTTCCGCCTGGGCGCTGATGTGCTCCAGTTCGGCTTCCCGGGCGCGAATCTTCTCTTCCTGCGCGAGGGGCAGGTGCGAGAAGTCCTGGACGATGCCGTCTGGGTGGTTGGAATCCACCTTCGCCTGCGTTTCCTGCTGGACCGTCGCCCGGAACTCCGGCTGGTCGTCGACGACTTCGAAGCCGTCCTCGTCGACGCCGGCGTCTTCGGTTCGTTCGAATGCCTGTTCATCCACCGTAACGACCTTGCGACTCGAGTTGTTACTAGACATTGGTACACTCCTTGTACCGTTGAAGGCGCTTGCGCGCCGCCACCGCGATGCCCCTAACATCGCGGTTTTCCGACGATGTCGACGTCCGATAGCACCGACTGCGCGCTCTCGCTCGCGCCTTCGCGAGCGCCCTGCCGGGCGCGAGCGAGAGCGCGCCCGAGTGCGGCGACCCCAACCAGCACCGCGCGCCGACCCGCCCGGAGCGAGCGGCCAGCGGAGAAAGCGTGGGGGGTGAGCAGCCACGCCGCGCAACCCCCCGCGCTTTCCCGCTGGCGTCGAGGGCACATTCATTTTAGCCCGGCAGCCCGCCCGCTACTGCAGGCAGGCAGCCCGGAATGGTCGGTCGCGAGCGACGCGGAGGGCGGCAGCGGCGAGCGGGGCGGGCCGTGACGTACACACCTGTCCAACCGGCCGCGACACTCGGCGACCCAGCTACCGTCCTGGCGGACTCAGAAAGGGCGAGGCCGTCTCGGTCGTCCCCCGACCCCGCAAGCACCGCAGGCACGAGGCGCGCAGCGGTGGTCGCGGGATGCCGAGCGGCCGAGGGCTTTCGAGTGTCGTCGCCGGCGCTAGGTGTTCGGCATCGCCATTCGGAGACCGGTTACTCGTCGAGACGGCGGAGCAATTGTGTGACGTACGGACTGTTCTCCCAGCTCCGATGCGGGCTAATCGTCGTGATCAGCGTTCGCGCCTCTTCGGGGCTCAGATGTCCGTTCCGAGCGTAGTCGACGATGAGCCGCGGCGTCGGGACGATCCGTGGCCCCTGGAGTACGGCGTGGATGAGTGGGAAGTTCGTCCCGCCGAACTCGTCGGTGAGAAACCCATCGACCCCGAGCGCGTTCGCAAGGACGATCCCGTCGGTTTCGCCGTCGTCGAGCCCGAACGTCGGTCGGGAGTCCGGTGTATCCTCACGCTTGTAGGGGTCGTCAACCGTGTAGTGGCTACGGGCCGCGAGGACGTTGTTCGCAGCCGCGGCGTGGATGTCTTGATACTGCGTGATGTCACCGAGTTCCGCGACCACTTCTGGTGGTACGAATACGTCACACGACGTGAGTAGATACTGAAACGGGTCCGGAGTGTTAGTGTCGACGGCCGCGTCAGCGCGGGGAACCGCGAGACTGACGAGCGCGCTGGTGTCGGCGACGACCGTTCGCAGTCGCCGGCCGCTCATTGCTCGTCGTCGGCTGCGGTCTCGACCGCCGTCGCGTCGCCATCGTAGACGTCGATGTCGTCGGGGGCAGCGAGATCGAGTGGTTCATCCTCGAGATCCGCTTTGAGAAGCCGGAGGCGTTGGGCGGTCTCGGCGCCGACTAGCTGCTTGACCGTCTCGAACTCAAGCTGGTCGTTGTAGTACTTCGTCGCGACGAGTTCTTGGAACGTCTCGCTGTCGGCGGTGTCTTCGATGTACTCGCGAATCGCCTCGACAAGCAGATCCGTCCGATCCTTGTCGAAGAGCTCCGCGATTGCATCCAGCCGGTCGACGAGATACTCCGGCGACTGGAAATGGACCCGTCGCGGATCATCACTAGCGCTCATTCTATGTGCAAGTTCTGCACATAGAGTGATAACCGTTTCGGCGTTTGCACAGAGCTTGCACATTGGGCCCTGACGGGACCGTCCCGCCAGTCTCAGCCGTCGTCCTGTGCGTTCAGCTCCTCGAGGAACCAGCTGGCGGCCGTCCCAATCCGAACGCCGTCGACATTACGCATCTCAAGACCGTTCGTGGCGGTTCGGAACGGTTCGTTGTCGACGAGGATACGGTGGATGACTGTGCGGACGGGATCAGTCCCGTAGGTATCGATAACGGTCGCCATCGTCCTGTCGAAATGGGTATCCTCGTGCTCCGTTCGCGGGTTCTGCGCCCGGTGGACCACGAGGTCGATCACATCGTCGACCGATGCGTGGTCAGGATCCCCGGTTTGCTCACGAACGTCATAGCGGGGCTCTGTATCAGACATATCCAGTCACTCAGTGGCATTGCCGTCCGTATCAGTCGTCACTGGGTCGGCTCTTCGTTGCCGGCGGGCCTCTGTAAGGAGCTCCTCGAGCGTTGCGACCTGATCGATCTCCGCGAGCTCATCGGTGATCTCGTCGATGAGTGCGGCTCGCTCGACGGCAGTCTCGTCGCCGGCGGTCGTGTCGATCGATGCGATGCGAAGCGCCCGCGTTTCGTGCCAGCCGCAGTCCCAACAGTCTCGGATCACCTCGATCTGCTCGTCCTCTTCCGCTGCGAGGACGGCGTCGGACAGCGATGTCGAAAGCGGCCGGTCCGGTCCGACCTCGAGAGTGACGGGAGACCCGCACGCGGGGCAGTCCATAGGTATACTGAGGAGCCCTCACCTGTTGAAGATAGTGGACCTACCGCCGTGGTCGCCGTGCCACTCGTGTCGACGACTGCTCGGTGCGTCAGTCCGTGACGAGATGCTCATCGAGATCGCGCGTCCAGTACGTCGCGAGTCCGCCCGGACTACAGTGGGCGCACAGCTGTATCGGGCCTTCCAGATGCCCCAGTTCGACCCGGAACCGGGTGAGTGCCGCAAGTGTGTCGACGACCAGTCCACAGCCGTCACAGGCGACGTGATCGCGCTCGTCGGGATCCGGCCGCGTCTGAATCGCGCAGTCGACACAGATCGGGTGGGTGACCCGTTCGTCCTCCCCCCAGGTGTGGGCCTCGCCAGTCTCGGTGCCGGGCGGGGCGTCGCAGAACGCGCAGCCAGTGAGCGTCTGCTGCATCACTCGGCCTCCGCGTCGGCGTCGCGGCCGGCCATCCAACCACGATGGAAGACGGCCAACTGCGTTGTCGAGTCGAACGCGGTGCCGCTCGGCTCGTGAACCAGAACTTGGTCTTCAGGAACCGGAGTGACGACGTCCGTGTCGATGAGGTCCTTGACCAGGTTCTGGGCCGTCGTGTCGTCGATGTCCGCTGTGTCGACGCTGGTGGCGTCGCGGTCCTGGGCGAGCTGTTCTTTCTCGAACCGTTCGTAGTCGCGACTCGTGTCGTCGTGCGGATCGGGACCAGGCATAATGGGTCAGGCAGCGCCCGCTGTTGCGCGCTGCACGCCTCCTGGCGCAGATAAACAGTCAGGGCCGACAGTATCAGTCCGGTCGCGGGTCTCGATAGCCGATGACGGCGACGTCGTCGATGAACAGGACGCCCTTCATGAAGTCGAGCTTGGTCAGGCTGTGCTGGTAGAGGTTATGCCGACCAAGGTAGTTCACCGGCACCACTAGACAGCCGAACTCGATCTTCGGCCGGCCGTCCTTCTGGGTGCGGTACCCCTTCTGGAACTTGAGGAGGTCATCGCTGACGTTCTTCCGCTCGCTCTTCTCGACCTCGATTGCGATGCGGGCGTCGGCGTCGTAGAGGTCGACGCTGTAGTGAAACCCCTGATGCGACCAGAGCTTGCAGTTCGGGTTGTAGCCGCCGGCGGCGTCCCCTTCGTACTCGTACTGCGAGAGCTTGTCGGCGATCGCGGCATCGAAGCCGCCGACCTCCGTGTGTTTCGTCGAGCCGTCGAAGACGCTTGCTGGGACGGCCTCGACGGCTTCCCGAATCGACGCCAGCGCATCGTCCGGAAACACCTCGGACGAGGTTTGGGTACGGCGCTCGCTCAGTTTGGTGACCTCCTCGACGACGACCATACTCACTCTCGACGAACAGTGCGCCGATAAAACCCGTCGCGACGGCCGTTCGTGCGGGCCGGCCGCCAGGATACACTCACTCGAGGGACAGGGCGGTGGGTGGGGCGAGGGAGTGGATCCAGCCCCAGCGTTAACCAACACTGTGTCGGTATCGGCCGGAGATGTTGGTTAAGTCTAGCCGCTACGGTGTCTGGAGCTCTCGAACTGGCTTCACGACGAAAGTGTCTGGCTCGCTGGCTGCTCTCTCACCTGACCGCTCCGCCGGCGTCGAGGGCGACCGTGTGAGCTGAGTGATGAGTTCGTCGCGAACGGTTCGTCGAGGGACGGTGGTCTCGTGCCAGCCCAGCCGGTCGGAGAAGTGCCGCTTCTGGAACTGCTCGCCGACGTCGTCGGCGGCGACGTACTGCGTCCGCGTCGACCGCCCGACCTGCCGGGAGATGAAGACCGCGCTCACGGCCTCGTGCGTGAGCTCGACGAGAGCACACTCCACGAGGGCGACGACCGACGCGTGATCCCGGTCGGTCGGAACCGTCATCTCGAGATTCGCCCACGGCGCCTCATCGTCGGTGGTAGTTCCTGCGTGATCCGCTGCTCGTTCCCTGCTGCGTTGTTCCGAAGCCATCGTCTATCGGGGGCGCGTGATGCGCCCCGCCACCCCCTCGCGGGGCAACAGACACCACCGGAACGCACCCTGTCAACCTATGCGCTAATTCTGATACGTTCGTGAATCCACTTTCCCTGTGACGGCCCCTCGGCCTGAGAGAGCCGGCGGCCTTCGCACACTGCATATCGCCTCTTTCTTTGGACAAAAACCGCGATATGCAAGGCGAAATAACGCGCTCAAAATGCAGAAGAACCCTGTCGGGCCGATTTGAGGCTGTAAAAAGTACCTCGACGAGTTCCGGGATGATACTTTAACCTCAAAAATTGCTCGACGACGGGATAACGAAGGTAATTTCGGACGTATCTGGATACCCGGGAACCGCTGCTTCCCCTGTTGTATATCTCTCGAGGCTCTTCGGCTCGGCACCTCGAATCGTGAAATACTCTCTATTCCCTCGATTCCGGCCGTGTTAGCCGCCGAAAATTGCTCGACGGGAGTTCAGAAGGACTTGATTCTAGTCCGCAGTATAATTTTCGACATACTGAGAGGAGTGTGTCTGCTGAAATCTACCGAACTTTCACAACCGGCTTGCTGAATATAGGGGATAGGTGCAGAAGCTGCCGATGTTTGTTCGCACCTCTGGTTGAGAATCGGCGGTAAATTAGATGTACACAGTCAGCAGGTGGGTAGCCGGGTTTCTGCTCATTACTGCTCACTAATTACCGATGATTTCGTGATATGAGAAAACCTCCTTATTGATGTGCTCATAGTTGTTATGTAGCTCAGATAATTCATCAGATCTCGCCTGAAGTTTTTGATGATCCAAAGTGCGTTCACCCCAAGGAAGCAGAGCAATTGTCTGCTCGGTCTCCTCAAGATACTTTTCTAGCAAGTCCTTACGAAGATACAGTAGCCAAGAATCGTACCGTGCGTTATCGCATTGGAATTCTCTATAGATCGTAGCCCTGTTTCCATTTAAATCAAATAAGTCGAATGTATCATTATGATTAACCAAATCTAGATGTTCACACAGCGCAGGTGCAGGGAACCTCATCCCACTTACTTGATTTAACTGGCTGTGATGGGACTCCCAGGCAAAGACGTGTACTGGGACCTCTACCTCCACGCCGTTGCTACTACCTCTGTGAGAGCCAAAAGCTTGCTCTACGTTTCTTTTTGCTGAACCATCGTCTTCACGGAAATAGGGGCCGTACCGATCAGACCATGGGATTTCACCGGCGTATGTGTAGTAATCTTCTGGCGTATCTGGAATGTTTCTATTTCCTGGGTACTCAGTTTCTCGCAGTTGCTGTTTCAACCCAGAAACATCTTCCTCAGAGATTAGAACCCCTCTCAAGAAGGTAAATATCCTAAGTGCATCCGAGGAAGCTTGTCGAATCGTCCCATCAAGCAATACCCAAGGCCCATCCACACCATCGACCGTATCTTTCACAAACAACTCTTCATAACTCGGGTTAGGGCCACCCGAAATCCACTCACAATACTCCGAATACTCCGTTTCAAATAGCTCAGGTAACTCAGGCCTCCACTCTTTCGTTTTATTCGGAAAGCTCGGATCGATATCGCAGTCCGGCGGACGTATCTCGTCTTCATAAGTTGGCAAAATACCCTCATCCACACGTTTTCCATACATCTCAAAGTAAGCAATCCAAGAGTACTTCTTCCCGTAACGATCTACTTTCGTCTCATCTCTTCCCCGGTTATTTCGCCGATCAATTTCATCATCAACTGACTCAAAGTCATCATACGAATATCCAAGATCCCGAACCCGTTTTTTAATCTGTTTGAAAACAGCTTGATACTCGGGATGATCATCGATATAGTTCCCCCTGTCTGGCACTAATCTGCCGACAGTATAGTTACTGAAGTCCATATGGAACGCCGGTTCAACATCTTCGAGGTCATCCTCATCAATCGAATCAGGGTCTTGGAACGGCGATTCAATTTGATCTAACGGAGGGTCGGTCAGCTTGGCCTCATCCTGTGAGACACAACCCGCGTCTACTTTCCTAGCAAGCTCAATGACCCCTCCAGCGTACTGCCGTGACAGGATATGTTTGGTGCCGTCATCCGAGTCCTCCTGAAACATCCTGTCAACCAGTTCTCCTGCAAATCCGGGAATTTCATTCCTTAGAGTATCTCCATCCGGGTCTGCCCAGAGCGACATTGCAATTCCATAGCAACTTGCTAGCATCCGTTCTCGGACATAAGGGTCATTAAAAGAGAAGGTCCGAAGGGTCTCTTCAAAGAGGAGTCCAGGATGGGCCAGTCCCACTAAGTACAGTTTATGCGTAACCCGATCCCGAAGATATCTATCTGTAGTTGTAAGGAGGACAGACAGTAGGGTAATCGCATTCTGCGCTGTGTTTTCGGAGAACTCGTCAACCGGAGCTGTTTCCACCCATTTTAGAATTCTGTGGACAGTTGAGTAATCGGTTGTTCGCCGCAGATATTCTGACCACTGTCCATCGCGTTCAGCCATCTCCATATCATCCAAGTATCCATACAGCCGATCCGCATCATACGGGTGACCGGGACGAGATGCAAGACCAACCAAAACATCAAACGTTTCTCTCTGAACCCTTTCGTCTAACTCTTCCAAGTAGAAACTCACCAGATCGTCAGTCTGTTCGGTGAATGAGTCCGAGCTCCGCCAATACAACCCATCTAAGAATATATCTTTGAGCGGTGCGCCATATCTCCGCTTCTTTGGAATGTAGAAAGCGAGTTCCCGCTCATTGTCCGGAATATCATTGACCCTCTTTACTCGTTGAGGGAACTCAACCATAATCGCCTCCGCTAGGCCCGGTTCGGCAAAGCGGCGGTTATCACCCTCTAGATCGAATAATTGTCCTAATGGCCTATTCACGTAGAAGCTTCGCCGCACAGCAGTTTCCGAGTCGGTATTGAGATGCTCTGCTAATAGGTGGCGTGCAATAATGTGGTCTCCAAATCGTTGATACGGAAACCGAACAACCTCCGTCGTCCCTTGATTGCGGTGGAGTGTTTCAGCCAGTAAACCATCGGAAATCATTCGGTCAAGTAAGTCCCACGCTTTTGGCTCTGGGAGAGAAGTTTCGTTTTTGATTGCATCAACAGCATCTTCTTTCGTAACGAACTCCTCCATCTCATCAGCCATGATACCAGCAATCCCTGACCGATGGGTAGGACCTGTAGAAGTCCCCTTCAATATTCTCCAACAGGCCTTTCGGCTAAGCCCGTAGTCAGCCTCGATATCTTCTCCTATTTCGCGAGCGAAGTGTTCCAAAATATCGGTCATACTTCGCTGGCCGGAGGCAACACTCCTAAGGTAGCCCTGCTGATCAGATTGATCTCTTCGAGTTATCGCCTCACAAAGGATCTTTAGAAAGAGGGGACGCGAGAATTCTGGTGTCAGTAGTGGTACGTGGGGTGCTGGAACATCATAGTAATCAAAGAACTCAATCTGTGCATCGAACTCATTCTCCTCGAACCCACGGTGTTCAACCTGAACAAGATGGTTTTCGGCCTTGCTCGTTAAAATCTGCTCGTCGAACGGAGTACGACAACTGAGGGCCAAACCGACATAAGAGTAGTTTTTAACCTGCTCAGCGACGGAGGCTAACTCATTTCTCCACAGTTCCCGATCAGCTTCGTTTATTCCGTCAATCAGCAAAAGTGCTCTTTCCCCAACGTCTTCGCCAAGTGATTGTAGTTCGGAAAGCAGCTGCTCTGGACTTGACACTGAGTCAATTAACTGGCAGATACCTTCAAGCGGAGAATCATCATCTGGAAGGGTTTCTGCTAAAACAAGAAGGGTTGGAAGCTCCGAATCCATCCTTATTTCAGCAAGGTCACACAAAAAGTGAGTTTTACCAGTTCCCCATTCCCCCTTGAGGAACAGGGCCTTGTCCCGTAGTAGAGGTGGTCCCGGCCCCTCGACAAAGGTAGATACACTCTCCAAAGATTGGGCCAGGTTCTGATTAAGCGATATTTTATTGTTTATGTCTCGCTGATTCCCCTCACCTCCCTCCCGATGCCGAGATCGCAGCTTCTGGCTGACTTTACTGGTCTTGTCCTTAGCAAACCTTGTGGCACGCGTAAGCTGACGGAGTTCAGTCTTGTCATCACTGGGTGATCTGTTTGATATCGACCTCAGAAGTTCAACCACCCGATCTGGTGACTGTTTCCGACGCCTGAACGCGTCTCTTGCTTCCTCTGGTGCTTTATTCCAGTCTTCCTCCAATTCTTCAGCTAAACCGGCTAGCCGCTCTTCCAGCCTATTAGAATAAGCTAACGCATCGAATGGCTGTAGCACTTCTGAGACTTGTATGTTTGGAGCTTCAGGATCAATCTGAGGAGTATATCGAGCGCCGGCGTGATTGATCTGTTGCTTATTGACTTCATTGAGATCGGAGTGCTCCATTTGGTCTACCTGACTCACTCTGATTTAATAGTCTTTTTTAAGGTGAACACTCTTCTGACGCTTGTTTGAAGGTTTCTCTTACGATTGCGATGAGGAGTATCCCTTTGCTGTCGGTCATCTCAACTCCGCCGCTGATTTTATTCTCTCCACTTTGCGATTCAACGCGATGGTCGAGCTGCTGTCTCTATTCCACAAAGTCGCCAGTCCTATCACAATATAAGGGTTCCACAGATTCGGGTAGTCTGTGGTTCAGAATTGCTCAACAGAACCAGCTGATTCCGCCTCTACCTGCTCGTACATCTCATCCGGGAACGGGAGGCTGCCCCAGATCGAGTAGGGACACTGGTCCTGGCCGATACAGTAGCGCTGCAGATCGTCGTTATCGCAGTTCATCGGCAACGGCGTGTCGCCGTCGATGGTGTTCGAGAACTCGTAGCGGACTTGGTACTCAGTTTCCTGCTCGTCGTACCACGGCCACCTGGAGAAGACGTCCTTGAGATCCGCGACGATTTCGTCGAGGCTGCTGTCTTGGTACTGCGGCAGCCACATCACCATCCGTGCGAAGTTGTAGAGATCCTTCCGGACGGGCTTCTTCTCGTGCAGCCGCTCCTCCATATTTGCCATACAGGGGAGTTCGAAGAGGTCCTCGATCTCTCGCACCTCGATTTGTTCGGCGCCGGTTCCGGCTCGTCCGATTCGGTACGTATTGACGCGCCCGTCGCGGTCGATGGTGACGGCGGAGTGGGACTCGTGGTCAGCCAGCGTCTTCGCGAGACTGCTCGGACTCGATATCCAGTCCGTTACAGAGGATTCCCACTCGTCCTCGGCGTCGTACGCCGTAACCGCTCGATAGAGCTCTTTCGCCGTGTGGAACTCACCCGTTTGCGCCACGTCGTCGGGTGCGTCACTCAGGGCCCGTCGGAGGACGCGGATCGTCCGTTCCCCACGGTCCCAGTTCCGCCAGATACGCTCGTGATGGCCGGTCTCGAGGAAGCGGTCGATCCGCTCCGTGATCGCCGACTCGTTCGTGGTCAACCACGTCAGCTGGTCGTCGGAGAGGCCGTCTTCTTGCACCCGCAGGAGCTTCTTGAACGCTCGCTCAGCGTAGTTCCGATACTTACTGTCGAAATCACCGACTGGGACGTACAGCTTGTTGTCTTTCACTCGCGTCAGTATCTCCCCGCCCTCGCCAGCTCCCGTCGCCGGCTCGTCCTCCTGAACAAGGCATTTGCGTGACGCCGCCGCCATCGGGATTTCGAGGTAGAGGCCATCCCCGAACTCCGGCATCTCCGTGATGCCCGTACAGACCCGGCCCGGGTGCGGGCCATCTTCACCGGGCTCCTTGCTGTACAGCACGTCGGCGATGTCCTGTTGGAGCAACCCATCGCCGCGGGCGCGAATGAGGGAGGCGAGATTGTTGACGTACAGCTCCCGGATATCGTAGAGCACCTGGATGTTCCGGGGTGACGCGTGCTCGAACTTCGGGTGTTCTTTCACACAGATCGCACTCAACGTCGCGAGCACGGCGAGCGTCCCCGGCTCGTCGACGAACGGCTCCTCGGCGGCGTCGGCACGAACCTGTTCTTTGAACGCTGCCGTCCCGAACCGCTCGACGTCGTTCACGAGGTCCTCGGGTTGGTCCTCGCCGTCGACGACGTATCGGTTGTAGCCACGCGTAAACAGCTGGTTGATACGGGTTTCACCGTACTCCAGCGGTAGTGCCGCAACCCGATACGTCATGTCCTCGTCGTCGGTGGGCGTACTCGGACTCATTCGTCGATCACCTCGGGTGTCGCCGACCGAACGTCGAACGCCGGGCTCTCGATGGGTTGGACGATGCTGCAGACGTCGGCGTGGAGTGAGTAGGGCAGGCGGGCGACCCGCCGGCGGTCGGCCGTCACGACGGGGTCGATGGGGATGTCGTACGTCTCGAGGAGGAGGTCGTTCAACACCTCGCGACTCTGCTCGTCGTATCGGTGCGCCGGGTCGGTATCCAGCAGGTAGACGTGGACTCCCTGCCCGCTGTAGACGACCATCGTCTCCTCGGCGTCGAGATCGTCCTCGAAGATGTCGCGCAACTCGAACCCGTACTCGATGGCGCGGTCGATGTCTTCGAAGGCGTACGGATACCCCTCGGGAGCGGCGTCGAGGATACCCGCAGCATCGAGAAGCGCATCGTCGTCCTGATCCTCGACATCCGCCGACACCAGCTCCTCCGCTCTGTCTCGGGCGATCTCTTTCGCGTCGATATCGACGAGGAGGACCCAGGGTCGTTCCCAGTGATCCAGTGCGTAGTAGACGGCGTCGGGCTGTGGGTCCGGTTGCTCCAGTACTTCCGGATCAGCGAGTGCGAACTCGTTCCGCCCCAGCGGGTCGTTGCGGGCTGGATGCCGAATAAACTCGACAATGTCCTCGAAGTCGTCGAATTCGGGCGTCGTTCGGTCGCCCGACGCATCTGTTTGCCACGTATCCCGCCGGATGAAGTCCTTGTCCGGCACCTCGTCTTTGCGAACCGGGTGGGACTCACGGAAGGCGATGGCGTACTGTTTCGGGCCGGTCGCCGTGATGAATTCCGGCAGGTCATCCAGATAGCCTGGGAACTCCTCGGCGTAGTAGGCGTAGATCTCCTCGCGGGTCGCCTGTCGCCAGGTCATTGGTTGAGTTCTTGATCGAGATTTTTGAAGCCCCGAACGGTGGTCAGGCCCGCAGCATCGAGGTCGTCGACGGCGTCTCTGATGGTCGCGAACGACCGTGCCGCCCGCCCGCTGACCCGCTCGTCGATCCGATCCGCGTCGGCAAGGCTCTCCAGGACGTCGAGTGCCGTCTCGCGATTGTTGAAGGCCCAGATCGCGTCGGTGTCCACCGCGCTGAGTTTGTCGTAATCCTCGACCGGGGCGTGCCGGTTGTTACTCGCGAGCTCTGCTTCGCCGCCCCAGACGAGATCGCCGTCCTCGTCGATGCCGGCCACGTCCAGTACGGTGCCGTCGTCGGTTTCGTAGTACGGTTCCACGCGAACCACGTCGTCCCGCTGCTGGAGCCAGAGCTCGAGGAGCCGGACGCCAACCTTGTGTGGCGTTTTCTCGCCGAGATCGCCCGCTCCTGGCCCCGCCTTCAATTCTCTCCCGAGGAGGTCTCGACCGTCCGGGAGGACGGTGTAGTACTTGCGCCCCGCCGCGGAGTCCGCGTCCAGGAGGTCCTGCTCCGTGAGCCGCTCCACATGGAGGTCGTCGTATTCGTCCCGGAGCTGGCTCATCCTGTCCAGTAGCGTGTACTCGTCGTCCTCTCGGTTCATCACGTCGAGGACCCGATTCAGGAACCGGACGTCATCACGGCTGAGCCCGCGTTGTTGGAGTTCGTCATCGGGGACGGGCACGCTGCTTTCCTGAACGGGCGTTGCCCCGTTCTCCGGCTGCGTTGCTTGGTCACCAGCTGGGTCCTCGTCCGCCTCGGTGGTCTGCCCGAACAGGGGGCTCATCGCTGCCTCGTCTCCATCTGGGTCGCTGTCCGCCTCGGGCTGCGTGGTCGACGTTGATGCGTCTTCGGTCGTCGATTCGCTGATGAACGCGGATTGCGTCGGGTCGGTCGCTGCATCGCCGTCGGCAGCCGAGCCCGTCGTTTCACCCCCCGAACTCCCCCAGCCAGTCTCCTCTGGGGAAGTGGTCGACTCAGTCGGCTCTGTCAGCCCGTACTGGGCCTGTGTCCGCTCGACCATTCGTGGCCGGGACACGGACTCAAAATGGTCTTCCTGGGGCTCTGTGAGCGGCTGGTCGCTTTCTGGATGGCCCGGCGCAATCGGGAGCGGCTTCAGCGAAAACGGTGGCGGCCCAGTCTCGCCGAACGACGGACTCGGGAGTTGCGCAATCCACTCACCACTTGGGAGCGTGTTGATCCGGTTGCGGAGTTCGGTCGGAGAGAGGTCCTCGTGGGCAAGCGACTCTGCGAGGTCGCGCTCGATCGAGATGTTGCCGATGAGCTTCGTCTTGATGTTGTTCAGCACCTCGTCGTAGGCCCGCTCGTTCCGGTTCCGCACCTGTTCAGGGAACTGCATCACGAGCCCCATACTCAGCCCGAACGACCGGCCCTGCGGCAGTAGCTGCTCGGAGACTAGTTTCGTCGACGCGACCGGCGCCGCCTCCTCGATGATGAGGTTCGTGAGGTTCTCGTAGTCGGTCTGGCCGTCGCGTCGGCGCACCTGCACGGCGTCCCAGAGATTACTCAACAGCAGCAGGGTGATCGCCCGCTGGGCCTCCGGGCGGAGGTCGCCGAGGTCGAAGATGATGGTGGCGTCTTCATCGAGGAACTCGCGAAAGTCGAACCGGTTGTCGACGTACTCGCCGGCGTCATTCTGCTTGGGGACGTGGCTGAAGATCCGGCGGAGATGCGCGTCCTCTTTGAGCTTGTCGAGGCGGTTCCCGACGGCGTCCATCGACACCTGGAACTGGTGGTTGTCCTTCGCAAAGTGGCGCGTCAGCGATTCCTCGATGTTCTGGTTATCCGCTGAGACCGGGGGAATCGTCTGGTCGCGCTGCATCCGGAGCGCGGCGGCGAAGAGGTCGTCCAAGCCGAACACGTCGCTCCCGTACTCCTCGTCGAACAGCGCCTTAATCAGATAGCTCAGAATCTCGTTCGCGACGAACGCCTGCCCGTACTGCTCGCGGCCCATAATCATCCGGAGGATGTCGTGGAAGTGGTCGACCTTGTCCTGAATCGCGTCCTCTCGGTTCCGACCCGCTTCGAGCGCAGGGCGGATGTCGAAGAACGAGAACGCGGGGATGGTCTCCGGTACGCGGAAGTGGTAGACGTCGTCGAGGCCCCCAAATCGTTCGTAGTGGCAGCGCAGGTAGTTCTCACACATCCCGTCTCCCTTCGGGTCGACGAGGACGACGGGGCCACCCGTCGACTCGCGAAGGGAAAGGGCGTCGTTGATGATGGCCTTCGACTTCCCGCCGCCCGTCGACGCGAACCGGCCGTAATGCGTCGGCAACAGGTCCGGCGGAATCCGGATGGGGTCCGGCCGTGGCTCACCGTTCTCGTCGAGCGCGTAGCCGATGGCCATCCCGTCCTGGAACTGCTGGATCAGATCCGGGTTCGGCCACGGGAGCGGGTTCCGACTCTGCTGTTCGGCCCTCGTTCCCCGCGTCCCTTCGACGGTCAACTGTTCGGAGGAGGGGACGAGGACGAAGTTCGCGAGCTCCGTCCCGCTGAGGACCAGCTCGGGGCGGGTCTTCCCCCGGCCTGTCGTCAACTCGCGATTGAGGAGGCGCTGGAGAGCGGCCCGTGCCTTCTTCTCCTTCGTTTTCTCACGGAAGCCGCTGTCCCGGAGGCGTTGCCCCTCGACCTCGTAGAACGGCCCATCAAGCGGGTCGAACACGGGGAGGAGCGAGTCCATCCGGCCATCGAGGTCGTCGCGGGTGTCGTCGGTGGGGACGCCGACGGCCCGGATGTTGACCGTGAACGACCGTTTGGCGTTCTTCGCGTCGATGTACTCGATCCGCTTCTCGACGGCTTCGCTGAGCTGCCGGTCGTCCTGGTCGCTCCGCTGCTCCTCGACCTCGAGTAACGACCCGACGACCTCCTGGAAGAACGTATCCCGGCCGTCGACGAGGTCCTCTTTCCGTACCTCCGCGTCGGACTGCCAGCTAGTACGCCGTTGGAAGACGACTTGGAACGCGGTCGGCGCTGTCGCCTCCATCAAGTGGTCTATCAGCGACGCCAGCGCTGCGCCCGGTTCGTCGACGGACGAGAGATCGCCGTTCGTTTCCTCCGCTGTGAACGGCGTCAGCGAGGTCATCCAGTCCTGCTTCCGCGAAGCGGCACCATACCACCGAACCCCGAGCGGCGAGACAGCGTCTTGTGCCGGGCGCGCCAGAATCGTTCCCGCCGGTGTCATCGTCGGCTTCTCGATGGCCCGCCGCTCTTCCTCGTCGTCTGGAAGTGCATCGGGCGGCGCTAGTTCGAGGACTGACTCCCCGACAGTAACGTGATGGTCGGGGACGCTCGTGGATGCCGTACCGCCGTCGACAACGGGGTCTGCTTCGGCTGGCTCGGAGGCCCATGATTCCTCGTCGACGATCTCGTACTGTTCTGCCGGGCCAAACTCGTACTGCAGCCGCCCGGCCTCGTAGTGGTCGACGAACTCCTGCGGTGTGAACTCGACTGGCTGAATGAGCCGGGCAGCGACGTCGACGTCGACGCGCTCGATGTCGAACGTGGCTGGATAGATGGAACGGAGGCGCTTCTCAAGCGTATCGAGGTGGGCATCGGCCCCGTAGAAGAACTCTACCGGGTCATCCGGGCCATCACTGATCGCGAGGAACTCGAATCGGGGTGGTGTCTCACTGTGGAGTGGGTTCAGCTTCGCCCCGAGGCCCGACGAGCCGGGCGTGGTCAGTTTGTGGAGGCTGTCGAGGACTCGGGGGATGCTCTCCGGGTCAAGCCGCTCTGATGTCGGCGTGACGCGCAGGTACTCAGCCATCGTTGGTGTCCTCCGTTGACCCGCCGTCTGGCTCAGCTTCGACGGCGTCTGATTCCTCGTTCAGTTCGCTCGTTTCGTTCGTTCCGTTCGTTGCTCGATGCTCGAGCTCTTCCTGGAACTCCTCCATCTCGGTATCGACGGCGTCGTCGCCGGCGCCGGGCAGGGAGGACCGGACCTGTGAGGTCGGGTCGAAGTCGATGACCTGCTTCTCCTTGGGCATCGCTTTGACTTGGATGCCGCGCCACTCGCCGTCGACGCCCACGAGGGCCTCGGAGAAGCCGGCGTCCTCGTTGCCCGGCACGGCGTCTTGGACGAACCGCATCTGCGCGTAGTTCAGCCCGAACTCGTCGGCCCACTCCTCGTCCATCCCGTCGAGGCGGTGGAACTGCTTGACTGCACACTGATCCAGGATCGCCTCGGATTCGGCGTGCTCGAAGAACTCGTCGACCGTCTGCGTGACCAGCCGGATCGAGAGGTCGTGGTGGCGGTGGTGACGGAACACCGTTTCAAGAAACGCCAGGCTCGCGGCGTCCTGCATGATGTACCGCGCCTCGTCGATGTAGAACACGACCTCCTTCTCCGAGACTTTCGCCCGCTCGTACACCAGCGAGATGAGTAGCTGCATCGTCAGCGCCGTGCTGCTATCGACGCTGCCCTCCTGCTGGGCGAGGTCGAGGTAGATGACCTTCTCGTCGCGAATGTCGAAGTCGGACTCTTGGCCGAGATTGGCGTGCCGACCGTCGTCCTCGAAGGGGCGGAGCTGGTCGAGGAGCCACGTCGCGTCCTCCTTGATTTTCCCGGCTTCCTCGTCGGACCGGACGACGAATTCCTCGGGGTCGTCAACCATGTCCTCGAAGACGTCCATCATATCCTGAATCGTCGGGCTCGGGTTGTCGTGCGTCGAGATGTCGTCGGTGATGCCGTTGCGCTTGTACGCTCGCTTGAGCCCGAGTTCGAGCGTGGTCCTGCGGTCGCCCAGCGAGATGCCCCGAAGCGCGAAGAAGTTGGTGAGGAAGCTCATCGCGTCGTCGAGCTTCTCGTTGAACGGGCTCGCGTCCTCGCCCATCGCTCGCTGGACGTGCTCGGGTGTCTCCCGAATCTCCAAGGGGTTCAAGCCGAGCGTCCCGCCGACCGTGATGCGTTTGGCGTCGAGGGCTTCGGCGACGCCCGCCCAGTTGTTCAACGGCTCGAGGATGATGCCGATACGGTCCTTGCTCTGCTCGATGGAGCGGATAAAGTTCTGCTTCGAACTGAACGACTTCCCCGAGCCGGTGTCGCCGACGGTGAACATCGCGTACCCGTTGTCCCGCGCGAACGGGTCGATGACCACGGGGCTCTGGTTGTCCTTGTGAATCCCGAACTCCACCCCTCCCTCCTCGAGAATCGTCGCGTTGTGCGGCGAGGACAGCAACGCGCCGACGGCGCCGCCGAGCGCAATCGATGTCCGCCCGAACTCGTTGTCGCCGATGGGCGCGGCGGACTGGAGGGCGAGATCCTGCCGACAGATCGCCGTCTTCGGCGTGAGGTTCGCCGGATCGTCGCGGAGCGCGCTCTTGACCTTCTGGACGGCGTCGCGGAGGTCCTCCTTCTCGTCGGCTCTGACCGTGATGAACATCCCCTGGTCGAAGACGTTCGCGCCGTTCTCGACGGCCTTGTACGTCGCTGCGGCCTCGTTGGCGCGTTCCTGTAGGTAGGCACTCCGCACGCTCTGTTCGAGGTCAGCGTCCACCTGAAGGTCGTCAGCGATATCCTGCAGTTCGTTCCGCGCCCGTTCCTGGTTCTTCGGCGTAATGTGGGCCGTCAGGTCGAACTGCACGTCGGTCATCTCGAAGAGCTCGGAGAGGTAGCCGTCGTTGGGGTAGTCCGGGTAGTCAGCGATGTACAGCGTCGTCGTCCACTGCTCGCCGACCCGTGCCGCGCGCGTCTCCCACTCGATTGCTGCCGGCGCTGTCACCGTCTTGTGTGACTCGGCAATGTCGTCGAGGAGCTGGCGTTCGGCCGCGCCCTGTTCGATGGTCTCCTCGTCGAGCAGATCCGAGAACTCCACCTCTTCCTCGTCGTCTTCGGTGTACCAGTCCCAGAGGAGTTTCCCGCCGATACCGACCAGTACCGCGAGCAGGATGTAGAGGGCCGCCCCTTCAGCTGAGGTCGGATTCGTGAGCCACTCTGTGAGCTGGCCGACGGCTCCGCTGCCCGTCTGGAGGACGAGGTTACGCATCGTAGTCATCCTCCCGGCGCGAGTGGCCGATGATGGGTTGTTCGCGAACGACGCGCTCGGCTTCGTCGTACTCGTGTTCGCGGCCGTTCCAGAAGTCCATATTCAACACGAAGAGTTCGACCGTGCTGAGCCGCCGAGCGGACCACCCTGAGGCCTGCTGGATGAACTCCGACCGCACGTCGTTGACTCGGCTGTCGAGCTTCTCGAACATCTGTGCGCGGCGCTCGACGTCGGTGAGGTCCTCGCGACGGGTTACGAACGGGTTGAACAGGAACCCGATGACGGGGAACTGCGTCAGCTTCTCGGCCGGTGTCCCCTCGTCTCGGAAGCGGTCATAGACCTCCAGCGGGGTAACTTGGACGCCGATGTAGTACCGCATCTGCTGGATTCCACGGTCGCGCATCTCTTTCGGCCGCGTCTCCCGATACTCCTCGAGGAGTTCTCGGAAGATGGGGTTCTCTTTGACGTCCTCGTCGTTCAGGCGGTTTTCGATGTTCTCCGTAATCTGTTCGACCGGGAACGAGCGGGTCGTGGCGTGGAGTTTGAGCTTCGAGTCCAGTTCCTTGTTGGCAAACTCTTCGCCGGCGTCCTGGAGCTGTGCCCAGTCGTCGGACATTGCGAAGTCCATGTTGCCGGGGTCGATCTCGATGAACGCCTCCATCGTGCCGTCGGCGCGCTGGATCGCGCCTGCCCCCGGCCACGCCCGTTCGATGTTCGTGAGGTCCTGCGTCCGCTCGTCGGGCTTGAACGGTGTGTAGTTCGCGAGCCCGCCCTCGTTGCGCTCTGTCTCGTTGGTGCTACTGTCGGCTTCCTCCGGGGCGCTGAACGTGATTTGGGGGCGCTTAACGTAGCGGTAGACATCCTTCGTCCACGTCCACGCGTTGAGGTGGTCGGGCGAGACGTAGACGATCGCGACGCCGAACCCGAAGCCACCCGCGACGAACGGCAGGGCGAGTGATTCGATGCCGGTGAGGCCGGCGATGAACAGGCCGACGATCGGGAAGGCGATCAGGACGCCGACGTCGCCTTCCTCGATGTTGAGGTAGGGGATGCGACTCTCCTCACCGAACTGGTCCATGATGCGCCGTGCGGCTGCGTCTTGGTCGATGGACATGGATTGTTAGTAGCTTCCAGGGTCGTTCTCGGTCCGCCGGTAGGACGGCGTCCCGCTGTCTTCGTCGCTATTCGCGCCCCGAGCTGCAGCTTTCTGCGCCACAGCGTGTCCGGCAGCGGCCTTCGGTCCCCATCGGGCCGCGGTCGTCGCGACGCCGGCGCCGCCGATGTAGGCCCCAGCGGCGACACCGCCGATGAGGGCCGCTCCCTTCGTCGCACCACCGAGAACCTTCGCCGTCAGCGGGGTCGCGTACTTGAACGTCTTCCACGTCACATAGAGCGCAACGAGGGGAAGTGAAGCCGCAACGAGATACTTGAGGAACGCTGAGCCCGGCGTCAACGTCCCTCCAGAGTAGAGTAGGTCGTATCCTTTGAGGACTATCGCAGCAGGCAGGGGTAGGATGGCCAACGGGACGAACCGTTTGCTGAATCCCATCGCGACATCAGAGAGGACAGGGATATTGCCGTACGCAACGGCGAACGCGATGGGCATCCCGTACAGGTAGACGTAGAGGAGAATCTGCCGGATGTAGAACAGCGCCTCCAGTGCCCACATCGAAATTCCTCCGATAAGAGCAAAGAGGAGACCAAGACCGGGATTGGTAATCGACCCCGTTATGAACTGCAGCATAGCAGAGGCTAGCGAGGACAGCTCCGGCATTAGGGCGATCGTGAACCCATCAACAAGGTAGAGGGCGAGCGCTCCGATCCAGTACCACGTAATGATCAGGAACGCACCGACCCAGGCAGTCTTCTTGGTCTTCCGAGCCTCGTACGCACTCCCGATATTGAAGATGCGGATGGTGTGTCGTCCCTGAACGCTCATCACGAGTAGCAGCAGAGAAATCAACATGATCTCGCCACCGATGAGTCCTTCCTGAATTGCTGGCCAAGGGGCGTTACTTGGTTCTCCGAAAATGAACGTCCCGTCAGTCTGGGGAGTCGGAGTGCCAAACATCTCTTCGGTCAGCGTCTGATACCCCGACCGAAGCCCGTCCATGAACAGACCGATGAACCAATCGACGACGTCTTTGAAGCCCTCGAGAACGACGTCTATCAGGTCCACCATCGTTAGGCCTCCGTGATTGAAACCTCGCAGTCACTCATCTCCGTGGATCCGGAGTACTGTACATCGAAGGATCTCGATACCTGGTCGCCGCCAACCTGGGTTCGGACTGTGACCGTGAACTGGCCGCTGTTCCCGTCCGGGGAGCATCCCATTCCCTCCTCAGATTCGGAACCAAACGGGAACGAACTACTGAACAGGTCGGTAGTTTCTCCCGGCGAGATCACCACCTGCTCGGTTTCATACATCCCGCTACCTCGGGGATCTTCGACAGGGTTTGGAACATCGCCGGAGAAAATTAACTCAACAATCGCTTCTGGTCCGCTTCCGGTGTTTTCGACGGTGACGTACGCTTCCCCGTTCTTTAGCCGATCCGTCTCGGTGTCTCCGTAGACTTCGTCCCACGGCTTCTCAGGGTTATTCCGGTAAAGACCGACCTCTTGAATTCCAATTTCCGGCTGAATCACTGAGGAACTCTCAGCTAGCGTTTCTTCACCGCTGAGGGCCACGACAGTATACTCTCCAGGCTCGTAGGAAGTCCCGATCTCGAAAGAGACCTGCTGTGACCCAGCAGCGGTTTCTCGCTGACCGAACAGTTCCCCATTCGGCTGGACGAGATTGATCTGGTCGACTTCCTCCTCTGAGGAGTATTCAACGACGAGTTCTGTCCCCTCTACAGTGACTTCCTGGATGACTCCTCCTTCATCAGACGGCGTTGAGTTCCCGCCACCCGGGGAATCGCCGTTGTTGAGGCATCCGGCCACGCTCGCGAGAGCGGCGCCGGCGACTGTTCGGAGGGCGGTCCGTCTACTGAGGTGGGGATTGTCCTGAGTCATGGGTTTTGTCCGAAGATGTCTTCTGGGCCGAGCATCCGCAGGAGGCGCTTGCCAGCGTAGAACATCACGAAGAACGGCAGGACCTGCCAGCCGACCTCAAACACCAGCGCAAACCAGCCGTCGATCGTCCCGAGTGGGTGCCAGCGGGCCGTCGCGGTATCACTCACGTACGCCGGGTCGTGACCGAGCCACGAGCCCGGATGGTACCGAGCCGTGTAGATGCCCGGTTCGTCGACGGTCACGATCGCCACCCCCGAGGCGTTGGTCTCGACGCGCTGATCCGCGACCGTGATGTACCCGTTTCGGGTGGTGCCGCCAATTGGATACTGACGGCTATCGTCGAGCGCGATCGGCGCACCAGTTTGATTGTCCCGCAGTTCGACCCTGAGCGTCGCTTGCGACTGATTCTGCTGGATGACTTCGACAGTGAGATTGCTGCGACGGAGTTGTCGCTTGGAGCCGGCGTCCGGCCCGACGATTGACGCATTCACGCCCCGGACGATGCCCGCTACGTGCAGCGCCTCTCGATCGACGTTATCAGCTCGAACGGCGACGCCGTACGTCGTCGTGTACGACTGGTTGACGATGTCGATATTGATGTTCTCACCGATGGTGCCGACTGGTGACGGGCGGTCAGTCCCCCAGGTCTCGATGAGTTCCGGTCCGTTTCGGACCGGCTCGGCACGCGGCCCGATCCGCGAGGGATAGGCGTGGACGTACACCGGAATTGCGTCTGACTCGATGGTGGCGCTATCCGTGCGATTTGACCGGACGAGCGTGTCCCAGTTGGTGTTCCGAGCGGTGTAGAACCGCCAGATGCCACGGACCCGTGCCTCACCGTCCTCCGTGAGCGTGTACCCCTGCCACGGCCGCGACTGGAAGATGGCCACGCCGGCATCGCCGTTCGGATACTCGGCGTAGTAGGGGTACGCCGAGAGGTCGTAGATCTCGACGGCGATTGAATCGGAGACGTTCCGTGTTTCCGTCCGATAGGTAACGTCGACGTCCGTCTGGTCACCCAGGTCGGTTCTGACGGTCTTCTTCAGCCGGACGCTAATCTCCGCTTCCAGCGTGAGATTCGCACTCCAGTCGTCCTCGATCTGGTAGCCGAGGGCAGGCGTATGGGCCCCGTAACGCTCGGCGATGGTCTCGCCGTTCTTCTTCAACCGGACTTCTTCGATCTCGTGCTCCGTGAGCGACCACGAAATAGTCGTGTTGCCGGAGGAACTCCCGTTGGGCACACGAACGCGGTAATCAACGAACCCGCGCATCGTCCCATTCGGTGCGATGTACAGTGGGGTTTCACCGGACTCGAGGTGTCCACGAGTAGAGGGCTGGACTGCGAAGATCGTCGCGTGAGTATCCTCGATGAAGACGCCGTCCTCGAGGTCCGCGTGCGGTGGATGCACGGACGTATCTGGGCCGCCGGCGTCGAGGTCCTCGAAGTCGTTCCGCGTCCACGTCGCCGCAGTCGCCGGCGGTCGTTTGAACGTAATGTCCGTTCCGTTGGCGACCTGATGGACAGCGGAGCGGTTCTCGCCGTAGCGCTGGCGGTACTCCTCTTGCGTGATGTAGCTGTCCGCATCACGTGACCACAGCGTTGCCGACTCGTTTTCCGTGAGCCCGTTCCCCTCCGTACCTGGTCGCGGCGGGTCAGCGGCGACGATACCCGTGACTAGGCTCGTCGCGAGCAAGCCGGCCATGAGCACGGAGAGCTCTCGATGGTTCATAGGGCTCGCAACGGGGACTGCGGGGTGGTTACCAGGGGACGAGGTCGACGCACTGCGCCAGCGGGAGGCCCATCATCGACCCGGCGACGGTGTACAGCGGGCCGAGCACGACGAGGACGACCGCGGACTTCATCGCCGAGCGCTTGTGGCGCTTGAGGCCCTTCTTCTGCTCGGGATTGAGGGTGAACATCTCGATGAGGGAGTCAGCCTGCCAGACGATGGCGAGGCCGACGATTCCCAGCGCGGTGGTCAGCTGGAAGAACCCCTCAATCATACTCGGGAGGTTGTCTGCGCTACAGACCGCGTTACTCTGGGCGGCGACCGGCTGGACAGCGAACAGGCCCAGGAGGACGACGGTGAGCGCTGCCTGTCGAGGGATCTTCCCGGTCAGCGGTGACTGGTTTTCGACGCTACGTTCAGGGTCGGAGGGAGTCTGATCCTGTGACATAGCGGGTTAGTCGTCAGTGGCGTCTCCAGCCGTGGGCTGGTTCTGCTGCTCTTCGACGAGCGACTGGAGGTCGTCGAAGCGGTTGGTGTCTTCTGCGATCTCTTCGAGCGTGTAGCCCTGCTCGCGGGCCCGTTCGAGGAGGTCGCGGAGTTCATCGGGGTCAACACCGCGGACTTCCATTTCCTCGCGGAGGGCGCGGCGATAGAGGGCGGAGGCGTTGATGTGGTCGTTCCACATCAGGTACAGGTCATCGATGTCCTCGATGGTGACTGACCTCGTGATCATACATGCGGGTATGGGTATGCACCGGCTGAGTCCCGGTACATATTGGCGCGGTGGCTGGATGATACCTAAATGCTTTCTGGCCAGCAATAACTGCAAATTTGTTGAGTAAATTATAACCAAATTACTTGTTGCCCTCGTAGAAAGGTATTAACCAACACTTGCCGAGTGCGATGGGGAATCTGTTGGTTAAAGCTGAGAATCAGCTCGCTTACTCGAGCTCTACAACTTCGCCACTCCCCTCGTCGAGGATCTCTCGCACTTCGGCCAAGAGTTCCTCACCTTCCTCGTGGAGTGCAGTACCTTCATCGAGGTCGCACTCGTCCGCGTCGAGCTGTTCAATAATCTCCTCGACGCGACTCACCCGATCGTGGATTTCGGAGTCTTTTGCCACGGTTAGATCACCCCCAACCAAAGCCCGGTGATGACCAACAATAGCAACAGCAGCACTACGATGGCGACCTTGTAGTAAATCGGTGGGAGGCCCTCGGGTGCGGTCGCTTCATCGACTGCTTCGGCGAGCTCCTGTTCGTGTTCGTGGTCCTGCTGGAAAGTCTCGTACGCGGCGTCGAGCTGTTGCTCCAGCGGCTCGATCTCACTCGCAAGGAACTCTTGGCGGGAGTTCACGATATACTCGCCGGCGGCTGTCGGCGTGATCGTCGCGACGTCCGCCACCTGATCCGCGATGAGCCGGTCATCGGTGTGTCCAAGCGCGGTGACCACCGGGGTATTCGCGGTGAAGATCGCCTTCGCAACCCGCTTGGTGTTGAAGGCTTGGAGGTTCGAATCGCTCCCACCGCCCCGACCGACGATGATGGCGTCGACGTCCTCCGAGCGGTCGAGATGGTGGATGCCGTTCGCGATGGACGTCGGCGGCGAGACGCTCGTCGAGCGCTACCCCGCCCTCGAATACATCCTCGGCTAACCACGCCGAGCCCTTTGGGAGTACAACAATGCAAAATCCAATTCAAGCACGCGGGATTCGTTCTCTGGGACTCATCGTCGTTGGAGCGCTGGCACTGGCCGTCGTCGCCGGAATGGCGCTAACGCACGCGACCGTCCCAGATGCAATGATGTGGGGCTGGCATGACGGCATGTGGAACGATGGCCACATAACCGGCTGGGGTGGCTGGGGCTGGGGGATGATGCTGTTCGGTCTCCTGTGGATGGCACTCCTCGTCGTCGTCCCCCTCGGTCTCATCTACTGGCTGGGGACGCGGCCGCAATCGAACGGCCCCGCCGAGGATAGCGCACTCGCGGTCCTCCAAGAGCGGTACGCCCGTGGCGAGATCGACGACGAGGAATTCGACCGCCGTCGCGCCCGCCTCACACCAGATGATGGACGGTAGAGGGCGGTCGTTTCCTATTCGCTGACTTCAGTTTTCACGACGGTTGCCGGACGCGTCGTCAATCGGAGAACGCGGTCGGTGACACTTCCGAGCAACGCCCGATATTCGTCCGGCCGGCGTTTGGTGCCGAGCACGAGGAGATCGGCGTCACAGTCGTCTGCGTGGTTCACGATAGTCTCAGCGGGGCGGCCATGTTGCATCGACGTCTCGACATCGACATCGGCCTCTGCGGCTCGGTGTCGGAGTTCCGAAAGCGTCTCATCGCCGTGTTCTTCGAGACCGTGTTCGGGTCCTTCAGCCTCGTCGACGTACTCGTCCCCGCTGTACGCAGTCACGACATCCTCGTCGACGACGTAGAGCACATGAAGGACTGCGTCGTGGGCGGCTGCGAGCTCGAGTGCGTGCGTTTCAGCCTCTTCAGATGCAACAGTTCCATCAGTCGACAGGAGGATTCGGTCGTACATTCAGTCGGAATTCAAAGGCGGGTAACATAAATTCGGCTTCCAATTCCCTCCGCTCAAGAGTCACGGGAGCATATTCGGTATGGTCACGTCAGCGGATGTGCCCAAGAACGACCGACGGACTCAATCGATACTGTAGAACCCTCGACGAACTGTCCGTTAGTGGTCATGTCCCTCCATCACCATCGGATGCCCGGTGGCGTATTCGTCCGGATCCTTCTCGAAGGTCTCCTTGCAGGTCTGCGAGCAGAAGTAGTACGTCTCGCCGTCGTGCGTCGCCGATGGTTCGCTGTCATCGGTCCGCATACCACAGACGGGGTCGCGGTACTGGCTGGGCGCACCGAGGCCGCGACGATAGACGTACAGCAGGAATCCGGAGAGCGCGAACGCGATGAGGTTAAGATAGAACGTGTAGTTGAGCTCGAAGTACGTCTGCTCGGTCGCCGTCTCGCCGCCCGCCAGATCAGGAACGATACCTAGCGCGTCGAACAGCAGTTCCATAAGGAAGCCGGTGAACGCCATCGTGACGAAGAAGACGCCGAAGATGTACAGCATAATCTTCCAGCCGTAGTACTTCCGGTAGACGTTCAACACGGGAATCGTGATGAGGTCGGCGTAGACGAACGCGATGATCCCGGCGAAGCTGACGCCACCGCCCCACAGGGCGACTGCGAACGGGACGTTACCCATACTGCCAACGAAACTGAGCACGGCGATGGTGACACCCATAATCGCGTTCTCGGCCGTCACGAGAAGCCCGTCGCCCTGGATGAACAGGGTGTTCCAGACCCACTGGGGGACGAAGACGATGACGAACCCAGAAATAAGGAAGCCAGCGACGATGTCTTTCCAGATCATCGACCACTCCTTGCGGTACTGATTCCCGACTTTGTACCAGCCACCCCACGACAGCAACTCGTCACGCCACCCGCCGCGACTCGACGTCTCCTGGCGGTAGGTCTCCATACAGCCCTCCGAGCAGAATTTGAGCGTCTCACCGCCGTCGGTCGTGAGCGTGTATTCGTCTTTGCCTTCCATCCCGCAGGTCGGGTCTTCGGTGACGCCCGCCTCACGGTCGCGCTCGTTGAGCGTTTCTCGAACTTCGGCAAAGAGATTCTCGGGGAGCGTGAGGTGGACGATCACCGCCATCACGGCGATGAGGATGAGACCGCCCAGCAGTTCCGCGAGAAGGAACTCCCAGCCGAGCAGAATCAGAATCATCAGCCCGAGTTCGACGATCAGATTCGTCGACGCGAACATGAACGCGAGAAAGTTGACCGTATGCGCTCCCTTCTTGAACAGTCCCTTCCCGATGGCGACAGCGCCGAAACTGCAGCCACTACTGGCCGCACCGAACGCAGTCGCCTTGGTGAGCCCGCTCAGATCACCGTCGCCCAACACCTGTGCCATTCGCTCCTTGGAGACATAGACTTGGACCAGACTCGTGATCGTGAGTCCCATAATGATAGCCCACGCCGCCGTCCAGAGGAATCCGACACCGATCCGGAGGGCTTCGAAGATACCCTCGACCATCGTCACCTGCATAGATGTATCATCGTGTGGATCATCTATTGCAGTTTTCCTTCAGATAGTTCGGGTCAAAGCCGTAGTGAGTAGGTATTCAAAAGAGTTGTGGCGGGTGGAACACGCAGGTCAAAGGCACAACCGCATTGAATAGTTAGTGCGTAGTATAATCTGAGAACCCCAACTCACGGAGGGATCACAATATGCCGACAAATTCAGACGATACGCGACTTGTTACGCTCCTCCTCGTTATCATCGGTGCTGTATTCATCTTCCCGTTGTTCTTCATGGGCTTCGGGATGATGGGGTTCGGTCCGATGATGGGCGGGATGTGGGGCGGTCACATGTGGGGCGACGGGACGATGCCTGGCTGGATGTTCATCGTCGGTATCGTGATGCAGCTGCTGTTCCTCGCTGCCCTCGTCGGTGGTGGGTACCTCATCTATCGCGCAGTCACGGGAGCTGCGAGTGACTCGGACCAAGCACTCGAAGAGCTTCGGCTTGCCTACGCTCGCGGGGAGCTGACTGACGAGGAATACGAACAGCGACGCGAAGCACTCGAACGAGATACCTGATTACGACGAGACATCAAAGCTGAAGGATGACCGGCTACCCCGACCACCGTCAACAGTCTCCCCGTCCGCAACTTCCAGCGTGGCTTGACCGATACACGACGGTGGGGTTATACGGGCTCCTCATCGGGACTGGACTCTGTCTGGTCGCGTTCCTCACGAATCCCGTTCCCGATCCCTCGTTCCCGTGGGCGACGCTGCCCGAGTCTCTACGATTACCGATTGCACAGCCCCGGATCGAACACTGGCCCATGACCTACACTATCGGCATCTGGCTGTGGATTATCGGCTTTCCCGCGCTATTCCTCGCTGGCTATAGACGATTCGGAGACTGGATGCCGTTCGGAACACCGATGTGGCTTGCTGGACTTCCGGCGCTCGCGATGCTCAGCTGGACGACATACTGCCGGTTTTTCTGGCCGAAGCTTCATCCGCCGACCTGGAACGCTCCCTCCTACACGGTCGTCTGCTGGCTATACTGCTCCTCGTACAACGTGCTCTGGAGTAATCTTGCCTATCTGATTGCGTTCGTCGGCGTCGCCGCGACAGTTCTAGCTGTGCGACGCCGGCACGTAGCCGGATACATCCTACTCGGGTTCGGGGTCTTCGCACTTCCCCTCGGATTGCCAGCTGTGTATGAGGGATATCGCCGGATAACTAATACATACGGTGAATTGAGATCTTGACAGCGGTACAGGGCGCAAGCTCAAGAATCTCGGTGCGCACGAACGAACGCCCGGCGGAGGACAGTCAGGAGCACGTAGGTTTCGTACTTCTGGGTCTGACAGTGCTCACACGGCTGCATATCTGCGACGATCTCCGCTATCGCGTCGTCGTGGTCTTCTGTGAGAGTATCGAGTGCATCCCCAATCTGGGGCTGAACGGCCTCGATCATCTCCTCGACAGCGTCATCGGCTGACGCCGGCAGTGAGTACGAGAGGACGATCGTATTCGCGTGGTAGTACTTCGTCGTCCCACCGCGCCCTTCCTCAAAGCGGACGACGTCGACGAGACCGGCATCCCGTAACTCGTTGATGTGATGACGAACCGTGTTCTCCGTGCGGTCGACGCCGCGGTCCTCTAAACGGTCGTGGACCTCAGTTGCGGTCAGCGCCTCCTCAGAGAGGATATCGAGGATCATCGCCCGCATCGGTTCGTCGATGGCGTCCGAAACCCGCGTGTCTCGCACCGCGATGTCCTCAAGCCGGTGGTCGGTACCGGAACTACTCATACGAGAACTGAGTATGAGCAGGCGGGAAAAGCTAGCGGGACGCTGCTTTGAACTCAGGTTACTGGATTCGTGATACCGAAAGCCCTAGACGACCCGTTTGACTGTTCCAATCACCTATATCCGTATTCAAACATATCATCTAAAAAATACTTATTGGGGTACGGGCACTACCTCAAACTGTAATGAGCGACACAACCCAGTTCCGTGTCCTCGACTTGGACTGCCCGACCTGTGCGAGCACCGTCGAACGCGCCCTGTCGAACATCGACGGTGTCCAGCACGTCGAAGTCCACTACGCGACCGGCCGCGTCGAGATCGAATATGACGACAGCGTCGCTGACCCCGACGCCTTCGCACAGACCATCGAAAACCAGGGTTACACGCCCCAGCCCGCCTAACACCATGAACAAACAATCGATCACGCAGTACTACCGGAAACACCGGAAGGCAATCGTCACGGCGACGAGCGGCCTGCTGTACAGCGGTGGTTGGAGTCTGGGCTACCTCACGAGTTTCGAGATGGCAAGCGCCGCCATCCTCGTCCTGGCGACGATTGTGGGTGGCTACGACATCGCCAAGACCGCCTACCACGAGGTCACCAGCCGGACGCTCGGTATCAAGACGCTGGTGACGCTGGCCGCTATCGGTGCCATCGTCATCGGAGAGTACTGGGAGGCTGCCGCCGTCGTCTTCCTGTTCAGCCTCGGGAGCTACCTCGAGGGCCGGACCATACGGAAGACCCGGACGGCCCTCCAGGAGCTCCTGGAGATGACGCCCGACACGGCCACCGTCCGTCGCGACGGGGAACTCCAAGAGGTTCCCGCCCGGGAGGTCGAAGAGGGCGAGGTCGTCGTCGTGAAGCCGGGCGGGAAGATTCCGGTCGATGGCGAGGTCGTCGACGGCAAAAGCGCCGTCAACCAGGCGCCGGTCACAGGCGAGAGCGCGCCCGTCCACAAGGCCGACGGCGACGAAGTCTACGCCGGGACGGTCAACCAGGAGGGCGCGCTAGAAATCCAGACGACGGGTGCGGGCTCGGACACGACGCTCGAACGTATCATCCGTCGCGTCGAGGAGGCCCAAGAGGCCCAGTCGCCCACGGAGAGTCTCATCGACCGGTTCGCGAAGTACTACACGCCGGCCGTCATCGTGCTGGCCATCGGCGCATATGCAGTGACGCAGAACGCGATCCTGTCGCTGACGCTGTTGGTCATTGGTTGTCCGGGCGCGTTGGTGATCGGGCCGCCAGTCAGCATCGTCTCGGCCATCGGCAACGCCGCCCGATCGGGCGTGCTGATGAAGGGCGACGAACACCTCGAACGCGCCGGCAAGATCGACCTCGTCGCCTTCGACAAGACCGGCACCCTCACGAAGGGCGAGACCACCGTGGCCGACATCGAGGGGTTCGGTATCGCCGATGACGAGGTCCTCACGCTCGCGGCGACCGCCGAGAAGAAGAGCGAACACCACCTCGCCGACGCCATCGTCGACGCAGCCCGCGAGCGCCCGATTGCTGCGACGGACGGTGGGGCGGCGGTCGCCCAGGCGGACGAGACGGACGCCAGCCTCCAGTCGATTCCCGATCCGGACGATTTCGACGTGGTCGCTGGTAAGGGCGTTATCGCCCATACCGATGGCACCGAAGTTGTTGTCGGCAACCGCGCACTGCTGGAGGACCGCGACATCAACGTCCCTAGTCGAATCGCCGACTACGTCCGCGGGCGTGAGGAGCGCGGCGAAACGGTCGTCCACGTCATCCGCGATGGGGACATCATCGGCGCAATCGCACTGCGGGACGAGGCCCGGGAGGCAGCTCCTAACGTCGTCGCGGCGCTTCAGGACGTCGGCATCGAGACGGTGATGCTCACCGGCGACAACGAGCGGACGGCCGCCGCCGTTGCCGAGGAGGTCGGCATCGACGAGTACCGCGCCGAACTCCTCCCCGAGGACAAGCAGACCGTCATCGAGGCCTACCAAGCCGACGGACACGTCGTCGCGATGGTCGGCGACGGCATCAACGACGCGCCGTCGCTGGCGACCGCTGACGTCGGCATCGCGATGGGTGCCGCCGGGACGGACACCGCCATCGAAACGGCGGATATGGCGCTGATGGCGGACGACCTCGAACGGATCCCATACGCGGTCAAACTCAGCAAGGCGACGCGCTGGAACGTCCTCGAGAACGTCGGGCTCGCAGTGCTGACCGTAACCGTCCTGCTCGCGGGCGTGCTCACCAGCTATGTCTCCCTCGCCGCGGGAATGTTGGTCCACGAGGCCAGCGTCCTCGTTGTCATCCTCAACGGGATGCGACTGCTTCGCCACTGACCACTAGATGCGATTATCACCACCACTCATGACATCGAACTCGACTGCGAGCGCCGAGACCCAGACTAGAACCAATTGGAAGGTAGACTACGACGTCGATCCGATCGAAATTCGCGACCCTGTCGCGGAGGCCCTCGGCGTCCTCGAACCGGGCGACCCGTTCGTCATCACCTATAGAGACGCGGTGAAAGAGGCGGGACACTCCTGTCCGACTGCCTCGGGCGCCTACCGGATCGTCCAGTTGGGGCTCGACTCTCTGTATTCCGACGACTATCCAGTCCGGAGCGAAATCGAGATGCAGGCGGCCGGCCCGCAGGACGATGCCACGTATGGCGTGATGAGCCGCATCATCTCGTACGTCACTGGCGCGACCGAAGACGACGGATTCAGCGGGCTCGCCGGCGGCTACGGCGGCCGCCGCGACCTCCTCGTCTTCGACGCGTTCGACCCGGACACGGCGGATCCGACTTTCCGGTTCCGGCGAACCGACACGGAGGAGACCGTCGAAGTGACCTACCACGTCAGCGACGTTCCTGACGGTGGGCCCGCAATCGGGAATCTCCAGGGAATTCTAGAGGGGTCCGCAAGCGAGAAGCAACGGGGGGCCTTCGCAGAGGCCTGGCACCGTCGCATACAAGTCGTCCTCGACGACGACTCGTTGTTCACCGTCGAGACAGCGTGACTAGACACTACATCCTATTCTCGAAAGCCGAGTAATCGAAGCCCGTTCAGGGACACGAGGACCGTCGATCCCTCGTGGCCGACCACGGCCAGCGGTAAGGGGATACCGCGTAACAGAATCGTGCCAACCATCAGCGCAATTGCACCAAAGGCGATTGCGAGGTTGACTGTCAGCGTCCGGCGCGTCCGGCGACCGAGTCCGAGCACGTAGGGAATCTTCCCGATGTCGTCGCCCATCAACACGACGTCAGCCGTCTCTAGGGCAACGTCGGTCCCGGCGCCACCCATAGCGATCCCGAGAGTCGCCGTCGCCAGTGCCGGTGCGTCGTTCACGCCGTCACCCACCATCGCCACGTTCTCGTATCGCTCGACTAGCTCTTCGATGGTCGCTACCTTCTCTTCCGGCAGCAGTTCCGCCTGCACCTCGTCGATACCGACTTCGTCAGCGATCTGCTGGGCGACGCGCTCGTTGTCGCCGGTCAACATAACGATGTGCTCCACGCCGAGCGACCGGAGGTCCTCGATCATTTCTGCAGCCCCGGGGCGGACCGTGTCGGTGAACGCAAGCCATCCCAGTACCGTGGCGTTGCCGGCGTGCTCGCGGGCAACGAGAACGCTGGTCTTCCCCTCCGCCTCCAGGGTCCGAAGCCTGTCGAGACCGGGTTCGAGTCCCTCGATCGCAGCGTCTTCGAGAACCGTCTCGACGTAACTCCGATTCCCGATGTGGATGGTTCCGTCGTCGACATCGGCGCGCACTCCCTTCCCGGCCTCCGACTGAAACCGGCGTGCGTCGGGGACGTCGAGGGCGCGGGCTTCGGCTTTCGAGACGGTCGCACGGGCGAGGTGGTGCTCCGAGCGTGCCTGGACGGAAGCTGCGAGCGAGAGCAGCTCGTCGGCAGTCAGCGACTCGTTCGCGAGGCCGTCCCGGACGAACACGTCCGTCAGCTGTGTCTCGCCCCGCGTGAGTGTGCCCGTCTTGTCGAACGCGACCGCATCGATGTTCGCCGCCGCCTCGACGTGTTCGCCACCCTTGAACAGAACGCCCTGCCTCCCACCGGAGGCAATAGCCGACAGCACCGCCGCCGGCGTGGAGATGATGACCGCACACGGCGAGGCGGCGACCATCAGGGTCATCGCGCGGTAGAACGTGCTAGTGAACTCGCTTCCGAGGGCGAGCGGGATGGCGATCGCTGCGATCGTGAGCCCGAACACGCCGAGGACGTACGGCTGTTCGAGGCGGTCGATGAGCCGCTGTGTCGGCGCCTTCTCACTTTGGGCGCGTTCGACCATGTGGATGAGGCGACTGATCGCCGATTCGTGGGCCTGCCGCGTGACTTCGATTTCGAGACTCCCGCTCTCGTTGATCGTTCCACCGAACACCTCGTCCTCGGGTTCCTTCGGCACGGGCACGGACTCGCCGGTGAGCGACGCCTGATCGACCGTCCCCTCGCCGGACGTGACGACGCCGTCGAGCGGGATTCTGTCGCCGGGACGAACGACGAACACGTCACCGACGGCGACGTCGTCGATGGGAACGGTGACTTCCTCGCCGTCGCGTAGCACCTGGGCTTCGTCCGGCCGCATCTCGACGAGTGACCTGATCGCCCGTCGCGAGCGGCCAATCGCGTAGTGCTGGAGCGTGTTCGACAGCGAAAACAGAAACAGCAGCATCGCGCCCTCGAATGGTGCGCCAATCGAGAGGGCACCGAGTGCCGCGACGATCATCAACAGGTCGATGTCGACCGCACGGTGCCGGAGCGTTTCGATTGCGCCTTTGAGCCCGTACCAGCCACCGAAGACGTATGCGACGCCGTATCCGGCCCACATGAGAAGCTGTGGACCTTCGAGCCATCCCGTCACTAGGCCGACCGCCATCCCGAGGAGGGTCAAGCCGACGAACACGACCTCCCGCCTGAGTTCCGAGCGGGTGCTCACGTCATCCGTTGCTGTCTCAGATTCGTCCTGAATGGACACGTGGCGGTCGCGGACAGCGTCTCGAATCGTTTCTTCTGAGGTGATGCTCCCGTCGTAGGTGATCCGGGCGTCCCCTGTTCGAAACGAGACGTCGACATCGTGGACGCCGGAGAGACGCCTAAGATGTCGTTCGAGCGCTCGTGCTCCCGCGTCGCCACGACCACCTCGTCGTTCAATGTGGATCGTACACGTCGAGAGAGGTGGTGCTTCAGTAACAGCCACGTTCTCGATACCTATGGGTTGGTTTGATTTCACGTTTGAGGTGGGCCCACGAGCATTCATCCGATCCTGATCTCGGCACACGAGTCGAGGATTTCATCCAATGATGGTTACCGGGATCTGTGCTCGGCGAGTAACTGTCTCGGCGACACTTCCGAGGAACGTCCGGTCTAGGCCTGACCGACCGTGGCTCCCCATAACGATCTGGTCGATGCCGTTGTCGGCAGCGTAGTCGAGAATCTCACGCGCTGGTTTCCCGACTTCAGTGACTGTAGCGAGCACAATATCGTGGTCCGCTGCAAGATCCGTCGCGGTCGTGTGAATCTCGGTCGCCCGCTCCTGGGCGGTATCGTACCAGTCCTCTGCGACTGGCAAGCCACCGGCCTCTACATCGATTACCGAGTCGATCGGGTTGATGACGTAAATTGTGGTGATGGTGGCGTTCGGGAAGGTCTCGAGTGCGTACATAAATGCACGCTCGGCAAGCGGGGAGCCGTCCAAGGCGACGAGAACGTTGTCAGGCATACGATAGAGTTCGGGAAGTGTTGAGAAGAGTGTAGTGCCGAAAACTCGGTACCTGGGAGTACCGTTAATTATGATGTGTTCCCCAATCGGAGGTATGGCCAGTTTCCGCTCGTGGGTCAACCAACATCGCCTCCTAAGCTTCGTTGTAATCGCCTATGTGTTCACATGGACGATCCAGGGGGCGCTCGCGTATTCGGGGATGGAAGCCTCCTGGACGCACTCGATCCTGATCGGCTTCGGCGGATTCGGTCCGCCGATCGGCGCGGCGGTGGTCATCTGGGCTTCCGGTGGAAGCCTCCGTAAGTGGATCGGCCAGATGTTCAAGTGGCGAATCGGTGCGAAATGGTGGGCGCTCGCGTTCGGCCTCCCCTTGATTATTCTCTCATTGGGCGTCTTGCTGTTCGTCTTAGCTGGCGGCCCAATCGACCTCACCGAATTCGAATCGCCCTTCATCTACCTGTTCGCGATGGTGTGGGGAACCGTGTGGGGTGGCGGCCAGGAAGATCTCGGCTGGCGTGGCTTCATGCTCCCTATCCTGCAGGACTCCTACAGCGCGCTGACCTCAAGTGTCATCGTGGGCGTCACGTGGGCTGCTTGGCATCTTCCGTTGTTCCTGAACGCGACGACCACCCACGGCGGCTGGCCGCTCTCCCAGCAACTCCTCTGGATGGTCTCCATCCTTGCTGGTTCCATCCTCTGGACGTGGATGTACAACAGCACCGGCGGCAGCGTGCTCGCCGTCGCAGTGTTCCATGCTGGCGTTAATGCGATGGGAATCTTCCATCCCGCTGACCCGGAAGCACTCATCCCGAATGGTGTTCCTGACCCGTGGCTGAACCTGCTCGCCGAAGTTACTGGGGCAGTTCCACTCGTGCTGATTGCTATCCTTCTCATCGTCGTCTACGGCGGAGACCGCCTCGCCGACCGCGACCCGCCGACCCCACAGGATGCCGGTCTCCCACCGGTAACTGAGAGTGATTACCGCGTGTGAAAACGCGGGTAACGACGGGGAGTTCTGCTTCGCCGAAAGAAAGAAAACGCCCCCAATCAGCTCCTGTCGTGCCAGAACGACTATTCAGATGCTGCCGGGTGCTATCCAGACCCACAATAGTACTATATTTGATATGAGCGTACTCTTTGTATGGTTTCCTCAAAGCAACTTCTCGTCATCGGGGTTGCTCTCCTTGTCGTTCTTGTGCCGGTCGCAGCCGTCGGCTTTCTCTTCTTCCCACCGGATTTCGCGTACTCCCACACGTCCACATACTCCTACACGACGTCTATCAGCACGAATACGACGATCGAGAATGCCACGTTCCATCTCCCGTTTCCCGCAGGCACGGACGTAGACGCTGACGCCGCATCGGACCTGTAGATCTACGACGACGACGGCACGGAGCTGACGATATGGGATGCATCCATCGTCCAGACCGCCTATGGTCCGATGCTTCGACTCCACGTCGACCGTCTCGTCGGCCAAGATCGGTACGTCCTCTGGACGTACGCACCGAACGGCTCGGTACTTGACCGAGAACAGATTGGCCCTGACGAGATTCCCGCGAACATGACCAACAAAGAGTTCTCCCCCGACCCGACTCGGTACTCGATTGCGTGGCAACAGTCGGTAGAACACGACATCGACACGCGGTATCCGATCGGGAACGCATCGTTCCTGGCACCGCTCGGAAACGTCTCTTCGTCCGATTGTGAGTACGCGTGGGACGATTCGGACGCATGCTGGGTGTTCACGACAGTCGCCGCAGCCACGTACGATACGCCAACCGAAGCGATCGTTACCGTCGACGAAATCCGATTCGAAGCCTGGAACGAGTGGGGATTCTGGCTCTCGAACAGCTTCAACACGTTCGAAGCGGGGACCACTCCTGCAATCTACGCGGACGGCCGCCAGGGATGGACGCAACTCGATGGCCATCTCCACGCCGGGATGGGGCGATACGACGGTCCGGCACGGTAACTGTTCACGACGCCGACGGCGAAAGCGACGACAGTGACACCACTTTTCTCGTTACACTGAGAGATCCGTCGTATGTTTCGAACCGATCACGCCTCCTTCCCAAAGCGGTTCGGAGTGACGTTATTAGCCGGTACACCCGGGATCCTCGCTCTCAGCGGGTACATCTATCTTACGACGCCGGCGTCAGCTGTCCCGGCCGGACTATCGCTTCCACTCCTCGCTGTGTCTGCGGGTGTCAACTCACTGCTCCTCCTTACCGTCGCCTGTCTGGTTGGGACGTATACCGCTCCGGGAGTAGATATGTCATCGTACCTTGTGGGCTGGGCAGGAACAGGCGACGACATTTGGCGACGTCTCCGGCCCGACGTTCTACTTGCTGTTAGCCTCGGCGTCATCGGAGGACTCCTGATCCTGCTTCTTGATGTCGCGCTGGCGCCGTTCATCGCTCAGGACCTGCCCCAGTCCGCGATCGGGGCGACCGACGCGACGGTGGTGAACGTCCTCGTGTATGCGCCGGTTAGGTTCCTCTATGGTGGTATCACGGAGGAGCTACTGCTCCGCTACGGACTCATGTCGGCGCTCGCATTCATTGGCTGGGTGCTCACCGGCCGTCAGTCGGGCGGCCCTGGATCGGGAGTAATGTGGGTCGCGATCATAATCTCTGCAGTGCTGTTTGGGATCGGCCATCTCCCAGCGCTCGCACAGTCCGTCGGCCTAACCCCAGCACTCATCGCCCGGACGATTCTTCTGAACGCGATTGCAGGCGTGCTCTTCGGGTGGCTGTACTGGCAACGGAGCCTCGAAGCAGCGATGGTAGCCCACGCCGCCTTCCACATCCCGTTGGTAGTGCTCTCGCTTATACAGGTCGCAATACTCTGATACTCCCCACTCCCTGTGGCTCTGTGGCGAATATTTGCTGCTAAACGTATTTGTCGAGAGCACACAACCGTCTGTCCAATGGTAGCATCGAATATAACTGGGACAATCCGACGAGCATCGAGGCGAGCCGGACAATACGTCAACCACGATGAGGTCCTCGTCCGGTTCGTTTCTCTGTGGCTTCTTGTTGCGGGTGTGTTCGCGGCAGCGTGGATCCTCAGCTACTCCTTCCTCCCGCAAGGATTACTTCGGGGTGGGAACCCCGTTGCGTCCGCGGACTACGCGGGAAGCGTTCCGAAGGAGTTCCTGACGTTGTTTGGGTGGAACGTAGCCGTCTCGCTAATTGCCGTCGCAGCGAATACTCTCCGGTCAGTGAACACCCCGCTCGGCTACGTCATTCAAGTGGTACAGACACCCCGCTACGGCGCCGTGTGGGGAACCGGATCGCTTGCCATCGGGACGGGGGAGCGAATCGTACCTTCACTAACAGTGATCGTCGAACGAAGCGGCCCGATGGAGATCACGGCGTTCGTCGCGTTCGTCGTGGCGACGCGAGGCGTGATGCTGTGGCACCAGAAATCCGGGCCCCGATGGAAAGAGGAGTTTGAACGAGTACGTTCCCCGAGAGACTGGTCGCTAACGCGCCGCGAGTGGGCACTACTGGTCGGCGGGTACCTGCTGCTGGCAATCGCGTGTTACCGCGAGGCAGCTGCGATCGCACAGGTCGCCGGGTGAAACGAGCTAGGTTATCCGGCCGTGTTGCGACCCTGCCAGTGCACGAGACGAGACTGCTGAATCGATTCCGCGAAGGGTGGCGTCGTGAAATTCACTGGCGCGAACATCCCGGTGGATGGTGGCTGGACCGCGCACTGACGGTCAGAACACGAGCGGCCACGCAACCCGGAACGTCACGAGCATCGCAGCGGTTGCGAGCATAACCATCACCACGTCAAGCCGCCAGCCAGCGCGGAGCATATGTTTGCGGCCGACTGCGCCGGTGCCGAACGCGATGGCGTTCGGGGGCGTCGCAACCGGGAGTGCAAACCCGAAGCTCGCCGCGACCGCACCCGTAATTGCGAGGAACACCGCTGCGCCCTCGCCGGTCGTGCCGAGCGCGCCAGCGTACTGCGGGCCGATGGTGATGAGCACGGGCGCAAAGATAGCGACCACCGCCGTGTTCGATGCGAGCTCGCTCAACAACACCGTAACCGCGACTACCGCGACGACCACGAGGAGGATCGACGCGCCGGCGAGGTCCCCGAACGTGGCGTCAGCGAGCCACCGCGTCGCGTCCGTCTCTGCGAGCCCATCCGCAAGCGCGAGTCCGCCGCCCAAGAGGACGAGCGTGCCCCAGTCGATGCTGTGTACATCCTCCCAGTCGACGCAGCCCCCCACGATCAGCGCAGGGACGGCAACGAGGCCGACGAGCACGTAGTAGAGCACGCCCTGGTGAGGAGCACCGACGATACTGCCGGCACCACCGAACAGTGTATCATAGTACACTGATGGAAGCACGCCCTCAAACGCGAAGTCGAGGCCGCCGAGGATCCAGAGGCCGGCTGTCGCCGCGGTGACGGCGAGTGTCCGCCTACCGGCCGGCGACAGCGGTCCCAACTCATCAAGCATCTGTTCGGCATGACGGCGCGCGGCTGCGACGTCTGTCGTCTTGGGGGGGAACAGGCGGACGAGCAGGTACCACGCGACGGGTAGACTGATAGCGACCAGCGGCAGCCCGACGGCAAGCCACTCAAGGAAGCCGACGGTGTATCCGAGGTGGGCGTCAAGTTGAGAGACGACGATGGCGTTGGCTGGGGTCCCGATAAGTGTACCGACGCCGCCGAGGCTCGCCGCATACGCCGTCCCCAGCAACAGCGAGATCTCAAGGTTAGTGGGAGTGCGGTCATCGGAGTCGTCTACGATCGGTCCACCACTGATTTCGCGAGCAACACCCAGGGCGATGGGGACCATCATCGCGGTGGTTGCGGAGTTCGAGACAACCATCGAGAGGCCCGCCGTCGCGGCCATAATAGCGAGTACGAGTCGGCGCGGTGACGTGCCGAGCGTGGCGATCAGATGGTACGCGATGCGGCGGTCGACGCCGTGCTTCTGGAGGGCTTCCGCAAGCACGAACCCCGCCAGCAGCAGGAAGATGATGGGATCGGCGAATCCCTGGAGCGCGCCGGCCATCGTCGGAAACACGCCGAACACCGTCAGGAGGATCGGCACACAGAGCGCAGTCACGGGCAGCGGTAGCCCCTCGGTTACCCACAGCACGGCGGCGAATGCCATCGTCGCGATTGCGAACGATCCAGCCCCGGACAAGCCCGGGATCGGTATAGCGACGACCAAAACAATTGCCGCAACTGCGGCAGCGAGGAACGCCGTCGACCGAGAGACTGCCACGCTACACACCCTCCATAAATAGCGTGGTACTGCACTTCGCATCGTGCAGAAAGAGTGCGCTGACCTGGATAGTCCCGACATCGAGGAATTCGTGGATGTTCGTCATTTGACTTGGAAGCTTGGTTCGGACGGATTATTTTCGCTAGTTCGGCTTACCGTCGTCGGCCCTGGAGACAGGGAGGCGCAGGGAGTCGGTCCCGGAGTTTCCACCCAACCACTGCAAAGATGAGGAGGAGAGCGGCAGCGACGAACAGGCCGAGCGGGTCGTTTCGCGTGTGATCGACGAGGAGTCGCCATGCCGGGCGAACGATTCCAAGAGCCCGAGCGGCGGTGACGGTGAGGAGGACAGCTGGAAGCAGATAGCGAACCACGGGGAAGGCGCGTCCGAGTTCCTCGGGAACGGTCTCGAGATCTGCGACCCAGACGAAGACGACTACAATACAGAGTGCCGAGATGGGCAGTGCGAATGTTCCGACTGATTCGTCAACCAAGTCCAGAATCGGCCGCCCTGCGACGGCAAGGTTTACGGGACTATAACTCAATGCCGAAGGGATCCCAGCCACGAACACCCCACCTGTCAATAGTAGCGTCGCACGTTGGCGAGAGAACCGCGTCGTGTTCTCTGCGGCTGCGACGCCGACCTCAAGGAGCGCCACGGCGGACGACAACGCGGCGAAAAATAGCAGTCCGAAAAACGCGATGGCGATTACTCGCCCGAACGGCATCGTCGCGAAGGCGGTCGGCAGCGTCGTAAACGCGAGTTCCGTCCCGAGGGTTGGCTGGAGGCCGAAACTGAACACGATCGGGAAGATGACGAGGCCGGCAACGACAGCTGCCGCGATATCGGCGATCGTGATCACTAACGACGATCTGAATAGATCCGTCTCCTCATCCACGTAACTCCCGTAAGTGAGCATAATACCCTGACCGACAGAGAGCGAGAAAAAGACCTGTCCGAACGCCGCACTCCAGATTCCAAGGTCCGTGAGTACCGAAAGCTCGGGAGTGAACAGAAAGGCGGTGGCCTGCTCCCACTCCGATAACGTGACTGCGTACAGCGCAAGTGCGATGAGAATAGCAAACACGGTCGGCATCACGATTTTAGACATTCGTTCGATTCCGCCGCGAACCCCCATCGAGACGACACCACCAGTCACCGCCGTCGCGATGACGAAGTACGCAACGGGGAGCCAGCTCGCCGTGAACAGCGCAAACGTCGTCTGTGACCCGGCAAGCCACGAGACGAAGAACCCGAGTACCCATCCGGTGAGGACAAGATAGTAGCTCAGAATAAGGAGCACACCACCGAGGATAAGCCAGCCGAGCGCCGTATACTCGGTCTTCACAGAACGGAATGCAGAAACCACGTCCGTCCGAAGGCGGCGTCCGATGGCGAGCTCTAAGACTAGCATCGGTACAGCACAAACGAAAGCTGCAAGCAAGTAGGGAACGAGGTAGGCACCGCCGCCATTCTGGCCGACGACTGCGGAGAACCGCCAGATGTTACCTAACCCGACGGCGGCGCCAACCGTCGCGAGAAGAAAGCCGGCCTGAGATGACCAACGTGCTGCCTGCATCGGTGTTAACTGTACTTGTCTGTCTGTTAAAACGTTATCCGAATCAACGGGAAGGTGGTCCCGATCAACCCGAACCGGGAAACGGTACTCGGAAAAGAGTGCTACGCAGAGATCAGTTATGCGCCGGTTCCCAGGTCTCTCAATTTGATCGGCCCAAACTGTGTCGGCACCATCAATACGTCGAAGAGGCTTAATGCGACGTTTCTCTATGAGACCCCCCGAGAGGAGTCTATCTCGTTCATGAGCCAATCCGGGGCCTTCATTTCTGCGGTGCTCGGCTGGGCGACACAACACGGCATCGGGTTCAACACTGTTTGGAGTGATGCTGTCGGAATGAAATCCTATGCCAGCATCCCCTCGAAAAGACTATCCGGGCCTTGTTGAAATCCTCAATTAGTGATAGGTTTCAGCAAACCTGCTGAATACATAGCGCGTATCCAGCAGTCAGGCGAGAGTCCTCAATGATTCGATTGTCGAGGGAGCAGACATTCAGAACGTACTTATCCACCCCCGGTGTTCAGGCGACTGTGAGGTGATGCGTATTAACGACAGCGACAATCAACATTCTGCTACAGGGCATCGTCCTCGGGTTCTCCATCGCCGCACCGGTTGGCCCGATTGGCGTCCTGTGTATCCAGCGAACGCTTTCTAAGGGCCGGCTCTCGGGGTTCGTCAGTGGACTCGGAGCCGCGTCTGCGGACGCCGTGTATGGTGCTATCGCGGGCTTCGGTGTCACACTCGTCTCGTCACTCCTGTTGGAGCACCAGACGACGATTCGGATCATCGGCGGGGCACTGCTGTTGTACCTTGGCGTCCAGTCCTTCCGTACCGAGCCGACAAACGACTCAACCGCAGCCACCAACACGAGTGAACTTACCAGAGACTACGGCTCGACGTTTCTGCTGACGATCACCAACCCAGTGACGATTCTCGCCTTCGTTGGCATCTTCGCTGGGCTCGGAATCGGGACTTCAGGTGCGTACGCCGACGCCGCCGCACTGGTCGGTGGTGTCTTCCTTGGTTCGGCTCTCTGGTGGCTCACGCTGAGCGTCGGTGTGAGTCTGTTCCGGACACGATTCACCCGGACTGTGATGCGGCGGGTGAGTCAACTGGCTGGTCTCATCATCGTCGGGTTCGGAATACTGGCTCTCTGGGGGGCGGTGTAGCTGTAGCCCCCCGGTTTCGACTCAGAGGGGCCGAAACGGTGATTCAAGTGCTGCATACATCCTCTGTATTCAGCAGTCCATTCCTCTCAGCATTAGAGATATTCTCACTCCTCGCGCGAGATAACGAGGCTTCGCTCCACGTTGTAAACGACATACTTGATGACGAGTTCGCGGAATTGCTTCCACCACCGACGTGACCGGACGAAGGCACCGAACTTCTGTTTGAGTGCTGCATTGACCGTCTCGTTCGTGTTGCATCGATGGTAGAGGTCGCTATCCAGCCGTGTATTCCACGCCTTGTAGAGGAATGTGAACTCCCGATACTTGATGAGTGGCCGAATACCGTAGTCACGGGCGAACCGCCGAGCTTCTGATCATCATATCCCCTGCCGCCGAGTCATACAGAAATAGTGATACGTTCCGTTTTACATCCTGTAGCGCGATCTAGGTATCGTGCTTCTGGAGTGACGTCCCGTAATATCGAGAACGGCGCTGGTAGCTGTATCGACCAACTGATCCATAAATTATGCTCCGATCGACAGTGTCCGGCCGAGGGGAACAGTGAAGGGATCAACGTGAGTCGTCCCGCGTATGCCGATTCTCGAGGTGTCGGGCGTTATGGTCGTCTTCCTGCTCATCCTGGCCGTGCTGATAGCGTTCGTCACCGAAGTCGTACCCAACGACGTCACCGCGATCAGCGTCGTCGCCGCGCTCGTCATCCTCGAACCGTGGACCAGCGTCGGAACACGGGCCGCTATCTCGGGCTTTGCAAATCCCGCGACGGTCACCATCATCGCGATGTACATACTCAGTGCCGGCATCCAGAACACGGGCGTCGTTGAACGACTCGGCGTCTACCTTGCGGCGTTCACCGCCGGTCGGAAGTACCGCGCGCTCATCGCCACGGTCTGTACGACCGGTCCCATCGCTGGATTCGTGAACAATACGCCTGTCGTCGCCGTCTTCATCCCGATGGTCACGGGGCTCGCCGAGAAAACCGGGTTGAGCCCGTCGAAACTCCTACTCCCGCTGTCGTACGCCGCCATTCTCGGCGGCACGCTCACGCTCGTCGGAACGTCGACGAACATCCTCGCCAGCGACTTCGCGCGCCTGCTCATCGATGGCCGCGACGGCATCGGCATATTCGAGTTCACCGGTCTCGGCGCCATCTTGCTCGCGGTTGGCCTCACGTATCTGCTGACCGTCGGCTGGCGGCTCACCCCCGCTCGCGTCCCCGTGGACAGCGACCCGGTCGCGGAGTTCGACCTCGACGACTACCTCACGTTTATGCACGTCCGACCGGAGTCCGCTGCCGTCGGCCTGTCCGTCGAGACGTTCGACAGCGCGCACCCCGAGATCCGAATCCTCCAAGCACGCCGTGACGGCGACGCCTACGCCGGTCCACACTCCGACCGCGTCGTCGAAGCGGGTGACATTCTGGTCGTACACGGCTCCCTGCAGGCAGTCAATCAGCTTCGCGAGGACGCGGATCTCGGACAGCGAGCCCGCGAGACGGTGAGCGGAGAGACGTTCGAGTCGGCAGCCACCGACGGCACGCTCGCGAAAGCGGTCGTCCCCGAATACTCCCCGTACGTGGGCGAGACCGTCGCCGAGACTGGCCTCCACGACTACCACGAGACGAGCGTTCTCGCCGTGCGCCGCGGCGGCGACCTGCTCCGGTCGAACATCGACGACTGTACGCTCCAGGCGGGGGATCTACTGCTGGTGCGGACGACACCGACGGCGATCCGGTACTTCACGGACACCGGCGACCTCGTGGTCGCTGACGAGCAGGCTCTCGAGCACCTGGCGACCGCGGACATCGACGAGATCACCCCCCTCTCGTCGAAGACGCCTCTCGCCGTGGGAATCCTCGCGAGCGTCGTCGGTCTCGCCGCACTGAACGTCCTCCCGATCGTGATCGCAGCGCTCGCAGGCGTCGTCGCAATGGTAGTCACGGGCTGTCTCACGACCGCTGACGCCTACGACGCCGTCTCGTGGAACGTGATCTTCCTGCTGGCGGGCGTCATCCCGCTGGGCATCGCGCTGGAATCTACGGGTGGCGCAGCCGTCGTCGCGGAGTTCATCGTCGCCACCAGCGCCATCCTCCCGCCGATCGGCGTCCTGTTCGTGCTGTACGCCGTCGCCGGCGTACTGGCGAGCGTCATCACGCCAGTGGCAACGGCAGTGCTGATGATCCCCGTTGGCGTCGACGCGGCCGCCCGGCTCGGCGCCAACGAGTTCGCGTTCCTGCTCGCGGTGATGTTTGCGTCCGCGACATCGTTTATGACGCCGGTGGGCTACCAGACGAATCTCATGGTGTACGGCCCCGGCGACTACGAATTCACAGACTTCCTACGGGTCGGCGGCCCGCTCCAGTTACTGCTTGCTATCGTCGCCACAGCCGGCATCGCCGCCATATGGGGCATCTAAAGCCGTCGACTCCCATGTTGTGACGAGCCCTCTCTAATCGGCTACTCGTGGCGGTCGTTTACCGAACCATCGACTTCTGAGAGCGCTTCTGTGGCAACGTCGCCGAGTTCCCCGGCCTCAATATGGGAATACCGCTCGCGAACCATCTCCTCCGAATTGTCGAGATATCGGGCTGCAACCGTATACCCGAACGCACGAACGAGGACCTCGCCCATCCCACGTCGACCGCCGTGAGGCGCGAGATAGTCGTGTTTCGGATGGTCGATGTCGATCTCAGCAGCCTCTGAGAGTCGCTGGAGAATCGACCGTGCGCCGTCCGTTGTAATCGATGGCGGCCGAATATCCTCATCGAGCGCCAGCAGGAGGTCGCGAGCGTACTCATCTCGCTGCTCAGTAATTGCCTCTGGGCGTTCTCCTCGTTCGGCTAGCTCTTCCCGGACTAGCTCCGCGAGCGTCCGTTGGTCGAACGTCGGAAACACGGGCCAGCGCTCCGTCGGCGGGTCCATCAACTGGTGATAGCTTCGCAGCGGCGAGATCACTGGGTCGGGAAGACTCGCAGCGTCCCATTGCTGTTTCTTCCGGTAGACGTCCATACTCCCGTCGTCGAGAGAGAGGTCCTCCCAGCGAACACCGCGTCGGCGCGGGTCGTTCGGGTCCCGGAGTAGTTCCCCGACCCGAACGGCGGTATACGCGAGGACGAACACCAGAGCCCGGTCACGAGCCGCCTTCAACGCCGCGTAGCGTGCTCGCTGCGTGTCGAGAGGGTCAGTATCCTCCGGGAGTGTCGTGTACGGCTCGATGGCCTCGCGAGCCTGTTCGTCGACGTGGCGGGTGAGGGCGTGGCGCTGTTCAGACGTCCAAGCCTGCTGGTCACCGGGCTTGCGGCCGTCGTCCTCCGGCAGCGGCGCCATCGCACTCGCCCGCTGCGCGTAATGCGCCTCGAGATACCCTTCGTTGACGCACCAGCCACACCAGGCAGAGATATAGCGGTAATAGGTTTGTACCGTGTTCTGCTTGAGTCCCCGATCTCCACCGAGGTGCCGGGCGTACTCGCGGAAGACGCGTTCGTCGAGGTCCTCGAAGGTCGGCTCGCGGTCGACATCGTCGGGGACGATCCCGGTCCAGTCGTCGCCGCCGCGGTCGCCGGCGGCCCACTCGGCGAATCGTTTGAGTTCGCGGGCTGCGTTGCGTCGGTAGTTCCCACCATCGCCTCCGCGACCTTTCCCCTTGTCCAGGAGGTAGCGCTCGAAAGACTCCGTGAGAGAGGTCAGTGGCGTCCGTTCCGTCGATGAATTCCGGTCCATAGTCTTGTGGAGTAAGGAACGTAGTCAGTCACATAGACAGACGCCGCCTTCCCGGATCTGGCTCACTGCGAACTGATGGACGGCGCTGGCGAGGTCAGTCATTGCTTCCGCCTGTTCTTGGGTTGGACGCCCACCGCCGTAATAACTCTCTGTCCGGTTCTCGCTGTAGAGGTCCTTCATCGCCTCTGCGGTCTCGCGCTCAAATAGCCCAATCTGGTGGGCACGCTCGTAGCTGAACTGGTGGTCCTGAAAGTCCTGAAGCGTATCGTTCGTCATCGCGAGCGCGTACGCCTCGATCGACCGTTCGATAGCGCCGAAACAGACCTCGATAACGGCCGTATAGTACCCGTCCTGTGCTTGGAGGGTGTCAACGACTTCGAGGAGGCGACACGCTTTCGTCAGCTGTGTCTTCCAGTCTTCATCGGCACTGATCCCCTCCTCGAACGCTATCCGACCGCGTCCCACCATCTCGAAGGCATCCTGTGCGCGGTCGAGTGCTGCGAGTACAGCGGTCGGATCCGAGCCGTTACTCATCGGTGGCCCCTTCCTCCAAGAGGAGGTTTTCGACGGTTTCGAAGTCACTCGTCTTGTAGACCGGAATGCCTGACACGACGATCTCCCGGATGTCCTCGGTGTACGCCGGGATCGCCTGGACGGCCTCGACATCGATATCGTAGGCGTATCGGTCACCGTCGAACTCCGTGTCTTCGAGGTCACGGGCAATCGCGTTCGCCTCTCGTTGGCTTTCAGCTCGTCCAGATCGGGTTAGGACCCAGAGATCGATATCGCTCCGTCGGTCAGCCTCGCCCCGAGCCACACTCCCATAGAGGATGATGCCGACGACGTCGTCGATGTTCTCACGGAGCTCCGTGACCGCAGCTTTGACCGGTTGGTGATATTCTGATTGGGGTATGCGGAGGATTGGATCGTTCGGGATGGACAGACGCTGTCTGTTGATCTGGACGAGTCGCTGGTTGCTTTCGGGAGACTCCACCACCAAGTCGTTCGCGCTGAGAACGTTCACTGCCCGTCGGACGGACTGATGTGAGTGGCCGATCTGTGTCGCGAGCTCTCGCAGTGAGAAGTCACTGAATCGGTGGTTTATCAAAAAGAGAAGGACGTCGCTCGTCGCTTTGTGTTTGAATAAATCTGGGTCTGAAGGTGGTATTGAAAGAGAAATAGCGACTCCAGACGAATTCTTGGTATCCGCCTCACGGTTCATATGCCGTATCACGGACCACTACTATAAAAACATTATACGTGATCTGGAGTTATCCTAAATATCTGCTCTAACAGCAAGGGGACGTGCGGAGAAAGATATCCGTCAACTCCGGGCCTCACTACGTTCCGTCAGAGGCGTCTGATCGATCACGAAGGCTGTCCACGCCGGCGAGGTCGGCTCGGCCGAAGAGACCCAAGAGATCTCGGACCCCGTTATTGGCGACGCTACCTAGGGGAAGCGCCGTCGTGAGGCGATTACAGCATTCGTGCTTCACCAACGGCGGCGGGGTACTTCAAAGTGGTCGTGATTATTGGGGTAATCAGGACCACATTCGGTATTCGACCCATCGGGAGAATTCGGGAGTCTAGAGTCTCTTGCCCTCGGAATTCCGCACTACAGGAAATTGTATATCGTATATCGCTATACAAAATCTCGGGCCGTGGAAGTTGAGACTACAACGGGTATAGCAGGGCTGTAATGCGTGGATTTTGCCGATTTGGTCAGCGGAAACGACCTCAATTCTCTCTCCAAGCGGCCATTCTTGTCACACTTCCAATGGTAAGGGCGAATTTTCGAGACATCCAACAGTGTAGCCACTCAGACTGCGCGCTAACCCAGACTGAGTATCTCTCTATCCGATTCCAGTCTCCTTCTTCAGCAGCGTCAGTGTGTTATCTGCCGTCACCATCGGCGAGTGCTCGTACTCACCGGTCAACGCGACCTGGACGAGCAAGTCGACGGCTCGCCAGATCGAGTACAGCAGGCACGCGAACGCGAAGTAGAAGAAACGAAGCCCGAAATTCTTCGACGTGGTAGCAGCCATGAACCGCTTTATCGATCTGTACCCGCTCTCGATTTCCCACCGATACCCGTACTCAGTGAGGTGCCCACTCCCACAATTCGTCATGAACACTGAGTACTGCCGGTGGTCGTCGTGCTCGGAGTCCTCTTTCCGTCGGTAGATCAGCGTCGTCTCGTGCCAATCGTTCCTCCCGAGGTGGAGCCCGCGGTCGGTCTCGTATCGATCCCGATCTCGTTGGAGCAATCGCTTGGCTTGGGCTTTCTCGCTCGTTTGCATTCGTTTGGGGACGACGTATGAGAGCCCACGTTGGCTGAGCATCTCCAAGACGTGCTGACTGTCGAACTCCCGATCCATCAGTACGTTATCGACGTGAACCATCCCCTCGGCAGAATCCAAGAGGTCCTCGACGATTTCTAAGCGGGACTCACCCTTCCGAACTGGCCGCGTGTCAAGGACGATCGGGACGGCGTTGCCGACTAATTGGACGGTGGCCCACTGGTAGGCGTATTCGTCGGTCTTCTCTTTCGTCCCGATGATCTCGACCTCGTGCCCGGTCCTGTCGCCGGTGAAGGGATCGGCTTCGGTGATGTCGATTGCGACGATGCCAGCCCGAAAGAACTGCTCTGTCTCCGCTACCTCGTTCAGGAGCTTATTAACGGCCTGTCGGTACATCTCTCGAATCCCTGATACTGAAAGGTCACGAATATGCTCTCGGTGGGCGTGGCCCAACGGCGTTCGATCCCGAGTCGATTCGTAGACGAAACTGCGAGCCCCTTCATTAGCAGCCAATTTCTCGCGAAGCCCCAGGTACGTCTGTAAGTCCCAGTAGGCGTTCTCGTGGATCTCACAGCCCTCACCTCGATCCAGCGAGAATGCCGGGAAGATTACGCGGCTAACGTGGTCCGTAATTGTTTCCGCTTTGTCAAGGACAGCTTGATCGTGTGAGTCCGATTCGTTCTCTTCGTCACTGTAGGATGGATGACGCCGTTCTGGTTCGCGCGGAACTGCAACACCCGCGTTCTGGGCTTTGATCAGAATCGTCCGGGCGGCTGTCTCAACTGTACTGCGAAGCTCGGCAGCGAACCGTTTGTGCCAGCTGCGCCACAGCGTCGACTGGTCCGGTACACTTTCTAAGCCCAACTGTTTGCAGAGTGCTGGGCAACACTCGAGATACTCGACCAGCGCTGTTTCGTGATCCCACCCATGGCATTCTTTCAGGATGAAGACGCGAAAGAGCGTGTCCATCTCGTAGTGAGTCGACCCTTCGTATCGATCATGCGCGTCGAATTCGAAATACGCCAGCGGAAGTGCGCAGATGAAGTTCTCGACTGACTCGTGGCGGTCGTGTCTGAACCAGGTCTGCGAGACGATCCTGATATCTGATTCTAAGCCGTCAAGCGAGCTTCGTTCGTACAGCGGCGTCGCATCGTAGACTGGCCAATCAGCGTGTGGTCGGTTAGCAATCCGTTGAAAGACACTCCGGCGAGACTCACGAGTTGGTGCCACTACGAGACGCTGAACACGACTCGCTCAAAAACGCCTCTCTCTCTCAAGAGGCTATACTCACCGATGGAGTTTGAGATCAATTGACTGTCGCTGAGGACTGTTTTCAGGATAGCGTCTAAGCGCTACTCATCGCCGTAATCGTAGAGGTAACTGATACGGTTGTACTGATTGAAATCTAACTTTCGAGCCATATCGCCTTCCTTCCTGAGTCGTTCTCTACGAAATCTCAGAAGACATCACTAAATTGCTCCATACACATGCCGGTACTAAGACGTACAAAAAACTGTGTTTCTTCCCTTTCGTATCAATATACAAGGAATATCTATGAGCTCTCACTTCCCGATATCGACGATTTTCTAATCCACGGCTGTGAGCACGGTAGTTCGTATGGTCTTAGTATCGCTTGCTCGTTGATCGCCGTTTGTAGTAGGTACTGTGGAAGGAAACAAGAAAAGAAACACCAACTTATGAGACGAATCGGCCGACGAAATGACCAACCACCGTATGTCGAAACCACAATATGTCGCCGTTTGATATCCCTACCATAAGTTGGTCCGGATGCTGAACACACACGTCGATTACAGGGTGAGTGTGGCCTACGTCGGTGCTGTACTCAAGTACCTTGGGATTACACCGACGTTTCCACTGCTGTTGTCACTCTACTACGGGGAGGATCCGATCCCGTTCGTGGTGACGAGCGTCGTCATGGTCGGGAGTGGTTTTCTACTGGAACGGATCGACAGCGGTGGTGAACTAGGGAAGCGAGAGGCATTCCTCCTCGTGAGTCTGGCGTGGCTCGTTGTTCCCATCGCGGGGACCGTGCCGTATCTCGTTGCGGGTACTGGGACGGTTGCTCAGCCGGTCAACGCGCTGTTCGAGAGCATGAGCGGTTTCACCACGACCGGAGCGACTGTTCTTGGTGAGATATCCGTCGACACGCATGGGCACGCGATGCTGATGTGGCGACAACTCACCCAGTGGCTCGGCGGGATGGGAATCCTCGTCTTGATGGTCGCGATACTCCCGGAGCTCTCTGTTGGGGGTGCCCAGGTGATCAATCAAGAGGCTCCTGGGCTCGCTCTCGAGAAGCTCACACCACGAATACGGGAAACCGCACGCGCGCTCTGGGCGATCTACGCGGTGTTTACCCTCTTGGCTGCAGTCGTGTATTACGCGCTTCACCTGTTCGGCCTCGCGCCGAACATGGATCTCTACAACGCAATTGCCCACGCACTTACGACGCTGCCCACCGGAGGGTTTTCACCAGAAGCGCGCAGTGTCGAAGCTTTCTCACCCGCTGTTCAGTGGGCAGTAATGTTCTTTATGATCATCGCAGGGACCAATTTCGCACTGTTCTGGTACGTCCTCAAAGGTGAGCCTCAACGTCTCGTCGAGAACTCGGAATTTCGCTCGTATCTCCTCGCAATGGGGGGATTCGGCCTTCTCATCACGGCGACGCTCTTTGCGGGCGTCGGGCTCGCTCAGACGCCCGCGAACGTCGGCGTGATTCCTGGCAACCCGGAGAACGCACTTCGACAGGGACTGTTTCAGGTGATTGCGATCGTGACGACGACGGGATACGCCAGTATGGATTTCAACACATGGGACGCGTCTGCACAGACGATCCTGCTGTTTGCGTTCTTTCTCGGCGGTTCCGCGGGATCGGCAGCCGGTTCGGTCAAAATCGTTCGCTGGGTGCTTGTCAAGAAAGCTATCGATCGATCGTTTTTCACGTCTATCCATCCCGAAGCGGTCAGACCGATCCGACTGGATCAGAAGGCGGTCGATGAAAACACTGTTCGCGACGTCTTCGTGTTCGTGTTACTCTTTTTAGGACTGTTTTCGGTCTCGACGATGTTCCTCTACCTCGATAGCTTTCGAACACCCGAGGTTACGATGTCCGGACTGGAAGCGATGAGTGTTGCCATCGCCACGCTCGGGAACATCGGCCCCGGATTCGGCATTGTCGGACCGATGAACAGCTTTCTTTCGTTCACGCCGGAGGCAAAGCTCTATATGATATTCCTCATGTGGATCGGCCGTCTCGAAGTATTCTCTGTGCTTATTGTTCTCACACCGTCGTTCTGGCGACGCTAGCGTCGCGTTACCACCTTTCGCAGACTGTAGAAACGTACTCGTAGGTTGGGCTGTCGATCCCCACCGGTAGAGAGTGGTCTCGAATGCGGAGCCAGCTCCAAGACTGTCTCTCCCCGTCAGACACTCTTTTTCTACCACTCGTCGTTTCAACACGGATACGCCGTCTTGACGACACGCCGAAATCTACAACGCCCTCGTTATCGTTTGCGTTCACTCCTCTTGGCCGTCCGGGTCTGGCAAGGCGATGACTGGGCGGTTGGCCTCGCTAATCAGTTTGAGTGAACGGTCCCCAGCAAGGAACTGAACGATTCGAGAGCCACCGCGTGGCCGGAACATAATGGCGCTTACGTCCAGTTCGTCGGCCACTTCGATGATTCCGTCCACGACGTCGCGGCGGTAGTTCGTCGCGGTCTCGGCATTGGGGATGATCTTTTGGAACGCTGTAAACGCCTCGTCCGCGAGCTGCTCGGACTGATCGACAGGCGTCTTGTCCGGGACGCCTTCTCCCTTCTCAATGACGTGCAAGACCGTGACGCGGTCGGGAGCGTACGGTTCGAGCGCGAGGGCTGTCGCGCGTGCATCCTCGGGGTTGGCGACGGGAACAAGAACGTGACTGGTGACGTGAGTTGTCATGGATTTATTACGTGAGTTGGTACGTTGCGATATCTGCCGCGCCACACTCGGGGCACTGTTCGGCGTCTTCTTCGAGGGACGTACCACAGTTTCGGCATTCGTACAGGACAGTCTCGGAGCCGAACACGTGTCGGAGCAGCGTTCTCAGTGCAGGCATACTCTGTCATCTCACTGTGTATTTGGTTCCGACCGGGATTTGCGAAACGCCGACAGGGCAGCCGCGTCGCCACCGGCTCGTGAGAGGACGGTCACGATGTCGTCGGGTTGGACGACGGTGTCGCCGTGGGGAGTGAGTTCGAGATCGTCTCGCTCGATGGCGATGACGAGCGTTTCTTCGTCCAGAATACCCTGCTGAGACGCATCTTCGAGTGTGAGGTTTGCGATGGGAGCGTCGGCCTTGACCGTGACCTCTACCACGCTCGCGTTGCCGGTGAGACTGATGAAGTCGTTCGCTTCGGGTGTCTGCTCGCCGTCGTCGGGGTCGAACGGGCCGTATGGGGAGAACAGTTCCTCTTCGACGAGATCTTCGTCTTCGATGTGGATCCCGATGTCCGTGAGCCGCCGCGCGACCCGTCGGAGATCACTGGTGTTGTCGCCGACGGCGAGGACGTGAAGGTTGCGCCGACCGGTCATCAACGTCCGAACGTTGATCACACCCGGAATCGCCCGTGCTTCGTAGGCGAGTGCCTCACGATCGGTGACGGGGACGTCACAGAGGTAGAGGTTAGTGAGCTTGCCGCCGGCTAGCTCGAAATCGACCTGAGCGGTGTAGCCGCGGATGATTCCAGCATCCTCAAGTTTGTGGATGCGGTTCCGAATGGTTGCTCCGGAGACGCCGGCCTCTGCGGCGAGTGTGCTTGCGGACGTGTTACGGGCATCGTCCATGAGCGCGTGGAGAACGCGCCTGTCGATTTCGTCGAGTCGATGATCGGTGTTGTGGTAAGGCATGTGTGAACGAGCCTCATTTCGGTTTGCAAAACAAGATCCTGAACACAATCATATAACGCTTCCCTATGGTGGGATTTTTTTCAATATCGAATTTCACGCGCAGGTTCAGACGGAACTCAACACTGCCTCTGGACTGAACTGTGGAGCGATGCTCTTTGTCAAAAATGGCCGCGAGAACAGTTCTAAACCCGGAATTGACGCAGATTGGGTTTCACCGTCACATGGAGAGTTCGGCTGGCGTCCGACAGCCAGCTAAACCATAATATTTCTAAGTTAAAAATATCGAGTACCTAATTCTTCTAAATCAAAAACTCAATGCGAGATTTTATAGTGTCTCAAAACTCCTCTCGACTATGGACGGAAAGAAGGCCGACTGGAATCCATTCGGTAGACGCCGAGCGAGCGTCATCGCTCGCCGTCTCGGCACGGGATGGCGAATCCCACGGCGGCCGATCGCTCGAGAGTATCAGCCGAGTCAGCACTCGTGTGTATCGACGATCAGTGGAGGTGGCTGACGAATGTCTCTCCTCAACCACGTCGTCGTTCCAGTCGCCAACGAAACGGACGCAACCGTGACCGCAACTGCCCTGACACCACATATGAGTGATATTCGACGCATCACTGTGGTGCATGTCATCGAAAAGGGGGGCGGAGTAGTCGACAAAGCACCAATGGAGAAACGGCAGGCAGACGCGAGAGAGTTCCTCTCGGCTGTCGAATCACGACTCGGCGACGAGGTAGTGGTCGAACGCCGACTCGAATTCGGGACGAACGTCGCCGAGACGATCGTCGATACCGCGCTCGACGTCAGTGCAACAGCGATTGCCTTCCGTCCTCGCGGAGGCAACCGTCTCGCCCGATTACTCTCGGGCGATACCGCGGCCCGACTTGTGACCGCTCCCAAACTCCCGGTCGTTTCACTCCATGCGGTAGATGAGACCCGCTTGTCGCTGAACGATCGCAAGCGGGCAGGCGGGACGGAGGTCGGCGAATGAGCGACGAAGAACTCGCGAAGGACCTCGGACTGCTCTCGGCGTTGACCATCGGGATCGGGACGATGATCGGTGCGGGGATCTTCGTGCTGCCAGGTGTGGCAGCCAGCACGGCCGGCCCAGTCGTCGTGATCTCGTTCGTGATCGGTGGGGTCATCGCGATGGTGAACGCGCTGTCGGTCTCCGAACTCGGGACAGCCATGCCGAAAGCCGGCGGCGGCTACTACTACGTCAACCGGGCCCTCGGCCCCCTGTTCGGTTCCATCGCGGGCCTCGGCGACTGGATGGGGCTGGCGTTCGCGAGCGCGTTCTACAGCATCGGCTTCGGGCAGTATCTCGCGACTCTGATTCCGATGCCCGGGCTCTTGTTCCTCACCGACATTCAGGTCGGTGCGCTCGTCGCTGGTGCCGTCTTCGTGGGCGTCAACTACATTGGTGCCAAGGAGACTGGTGGGGTACAGACGGTCATCGTCACTATTCTACTGGCAATCCTGACCCTGTTCGCAGTCCAGGGCTGGCTGTCGTTCGACCTCGCGACACTCCTCAGCGACGGTGGGGCAGCGCCGTTCGGCTACGGTGCGATTCTCCCGGGGACGGCACTGGTCTTCGTTTCGTTCCTCGGGTACGCGAAAATCGCGACCGTCGCCGAGGAGCTAAAGAACCCCGGGCGGAATCTCCCACTGGCGATCATCGGCAGCGTCGTCATCGTGACTATTCTCTATGCAATCTTGGTGAGCATCATGCTCGGGGTGGTGCCGTGGGCGGATCTGAGCCAGAGTGCACCGCTCACACAGGCAACGCAAGTCGCGTTCCCCGGCGAGCTCGCGGGAATTGCCGTAACGATTGTCACGCTTGGCGCGCTGCTCGCGACAGCGTCGAGCGCGAACGCGTCGATCCTCGCGTCAGCACGGATCAACTTCGCGATGGGCCGCGATCGGATCGTCACCAACTGGCTCAACGAGATCCACCCGTCGTACGCGACGCCGTACCGGTCGATACTCGTCACCGGTGCGATGATCGTCGTCTTCATCGCACTCCTAGGCCAGGATATCGAGGTGCTCGCGAAGGCAGCGAGCGTCCTGCACTTGGTCGTCTACGCACTGATGAACGCCGCACTCATCGTATTCCGGGAAACCGATCCCGACTACTCCCCCGCGTTCCGGGTGCCGTTGTATCCGATCACACCCATCCTCGGAATGATACTCTCACTCGGCTTACTGGCGTTCGTTGGCCAGCGTGAACTGCTCCTGTCTGCCGCCTTTGTCGTGGCGGCGCTGGTGTGGTACTTCGCGTACGCACGCCGTCGGGCCGATAGACAGGGGCTCCTCGGCCGACACATCCTGAACCGCGGGGAGGAGCTACCCTCCCCCGTCGTCGACGCAGCCGCAACCGTCGCACCGAATGGTTCGGGAGCGGACACGGACGTTCCGACGACGATGGTCGCACTCTCGAACCCCCGGACCGAACACTCGCTCGTCGCATTGGCAGCGGCGCTCGCGAAACACGACGACGGACGGCTCCTCGCAACCCACGTCATTCAGGTGCCGGACCAGACGTCGCTGGCGGCAGCCGCCGATCGGCGCGAGCGCATTTCGGAGACCTCGGAGAAACTACTGGCTGATGCCCGGGCCGACGCCGAAGCGCTCGGGGTCCCCGTCGAGACACGGACGATTCTCTCGCATCAGGGCATTGGCGAGGTGTTCGATGCGGCTCGCGCTCACGATGTCGACCGGCTCATCATGGGTCATCAGGGAACGCGTCTCGCGGGAAGCCGTGCCGAAGGGGCACTCGACGAGTTGATTCACGATCTACCCTGTGACGTGCTCGTCCTCGACGGACAGGAGTTCGATCCGAGCGAGATCCTCGTCCCGACTGCGGGCGGCCACTCCTCTGAGCTGTCTGCGGAAGTTGCCCGGGCACTACAGGAGACAGCCGACGCGAACGTCTCGGTTCTCCACGTGGCTGAGGATGTGGAGACGGGTCAGGAGTTCTTGGAAGAATGGGTCACTGAGCACGGACTGGACGAGGTCAACTTACTTGTAGAGACGGGTGATGTCGAAACCGCGATCGGAGATGCCGCGACTGGTCGGACGCTGGTCATCGTCGGAGCCACAGAGCGGGGGCTACTCTCGCGAATCGTCGGAGGGGCGCTGACGTTGTCCGTCCTAGACGACCTCGACACGACTGTGTTACTCGCCGAACGGCCGCATTCTCGCTCGATTCGAGAACGACTGTTCGGTTGAGTCCCCCTTGAGATTCTCCTCCCACTCGAAAGTTGTAACATACTACAAAACAGTCGTCTGAACGTGTCTGAGAGAGATAACATTCCGACTGAGAATACCTCCCGATGGCCAGGATACATCATGTTGGCTGGGCTGTTTTGTATTATCGCACGCATACTCGCTCGTCTTATTGTACGCTCTACGCCACTTCTCGACGAGGTCTCAACTGGGGTGGGTTACCTCGGTCTCTTCTTGATTTTTATCGGGTTCTTCATCCAGATATTATCCGAAGAGTAATATTCGTGCCATCGAGGTGCGGGAGTTGAGAATAGTAGTCGTACTCAATGACCGTTGAGCCGTAGGCCCAAGTAAGAGAAATTGTCAAAAAAGATCTGAGAGACGTATGCATTAAGAAAGACAGTCTCAACTATTGTTTCTCTGCAACAGATGAGCGTACAGATCTAGAAACCGTTGCTCGCTCTCCTCGTACAGCCGTCTGTCGGCTTCACTCATCGGTAATAGACGTGTTCACGGGCACACTAATCAGGTGTTTCGAACCCTAAATCAGTCATCGATACTCCGAGATCGTTCGATACGGGACGTAGTAGCCGATCTCGTCGATCCACGTCGACAGCCACTCATCAGCGGTTGATTCATCGATCTTCCCAACATCGATTGCAGCCAACAGAACGCCAACCGATCCGACAACGGTCACGCCCTGGTCTTTCGCAAACGATCAGGCATCTCCGTCGTCTGTCAGCAGCCGACCGTCGTGTGCGTCGGCAAGAGCGAACGCCTGTGCTTCCCCGGGGTCGAGATGCTCACCAACAACGGCTTCTCTGTTTGCGACAGTATCCGAAATCGTCGCGACTGGGATTTCGTCATCAAGCGTATCGAGTGCTTCCTGGAGATATGGGTGATTATCGATGCCGTGTTCGAGCTCCTCACGCACGACTGGTACCGTACAGATTCCAGAGAGCCTAGCAACTACCCACAGCTGATCGATGTACGCGAAGTTCGAGAGGACAGTCGTGTTCAAGACGCTCGGGTTCGCTGGGAGATCGTTACCTGTCATTTAGCACGTGACTCCTCATCAGACGAGTCCTCATCATCGAATTCGAGTTCGCGTGCTGCCTCTACTTCGTAGGCTGCGTCGTCTTCGTCAACGAGCCCGAGGCGGAGTTTAACACCGTGCTCACGGAGGATGTCACGCATCGTCCAGCGGTCGACATCAGCGAGTCTGGCGGCATCACCGAGTGTGATCCGCTCGCGTTCGTAGAGGGGCGACCGCAGCTGCAATACGTTCGTTCTCGTGGTCCTCGAAGTATTCACGCACGAACTCGCGCAACGCGTCGCTCTTTCCCCCGAACACACCAGCCTCGACAGCTCCCTCAATGAGGAGGTCGAGGTCATCTGGATAGGAGCCGGTGATTCGTGCCATCGTTCTATCCCAGACTACGCCTTCATACTATTTATGAACTGCGCCAGAATGCCATATGCATTGAGACGACCAGTCTCAACTTCTGTTTCTCCAGGCAGATGATTCGATGCACACCCCAATTACCTTTAGCTACTCCGCTGTACAGGCGATAATGGCAGAAATTCCAGATTCCCTTCGACTTCTGTTCGAAGCTACGCTCGAAGAACACGGTGACCGATACAGTATCTCGATTCCTCAAGAGATGATCGACGAGAGCTCCCTCACCACGAATGACGTCTTCCGGGTTGCGTTGCTGGCTGCTCCAGACAGAACCCGGAACGAAACGGACGACCGAGAGATAGTACCGAACGACGATCAGCTTTCGACATCCCAGTGGGAAGAGACACCACCGGTTGAAGAAGGCGAAATACGGTCAGTAACTATCGACACATTAGGTGACCAGGGTGATGGTCTTGCGAAAGTCGAGCGAGGATTCATTGTGATCGTTCCAGGAACCCAACCGGGTGATAAGGCCGAGGTCAGGATTACCGATGTGAGGGAATCAGTAGCATTTGCCGAGCCGGTAACGGATCCGGAAGTGAGGTAACGGGGCCACTTCTTCGGTCCTCGTATTTAGCAACACCAATAAGTGATTCACGCCATTACATACATTCATTAATTGTGTTCATTTACTGTGTTCACTAGCTATGTTCATTAGTGAACGTAACTGCACCACACAAAGAAATACAAAAATGAATGAACACACCGAAGATTCAAGATGAATGGCATCAATGAATAGGTATGCTGGCGTACTCAACGTACAGCGAAGCAGGTGGGGTGGGGAAAACGACAACGGCCGCTAATCTAGCCGTTGCACACGCACGAGCGGGCTTGAAGCCGTTAGTCATCCCTCTTGATCCGCAGGACGGCGACCTTTCACGGCTCTTTGGAATCGACACCGATCGCACCGAATCCGTCGATAACCTCGTCCGACATATGATTCGGCGACCCAGTGGTGAGTTCGATGATCTCATCCGGACTGTCGAAGGCGTCGACATCGTTCCGGAACACAATATGCTCTCGGACCTCGCCGAATACCTCCAACGCGAAAAGGACCAAGCGGAAGCGATGGGAGAGGCGTTCGGAATGCACGCACAGCTACTTCGGGTTCTTCGGGAAGCTGGCGTCCCGGACAAATACGATGTACTCATCTGTGATCCGCCGGCCACCGAGGGGCCGCATCTCTACAACGCCATCCACGCAACGCGTTCGCTGGTCATTCCCGTCGAACCGAGTGCTAAGGGACGAGCCGCCGTCGAAGGACTCGAATCACTTGTCGCCGGCCTTGAGGAACAACTGGACGTCGAAGTGGGCGTGCTTGCTGCGGTGCCAGTTGGATTCAAGAACACGCGAGATCAGCGGACAATTCTCGAAGAGATCGACTACCCAGTTCCGGAAATCATCGGCGAGCGGGCATCACTGATGGAAGGGTGTTGGATGCAACAGTGTTCAGCATTCGAGTACGTCCGTGAACACCGCGATCGACAGCGGGACTACGAACTCGAGACGTTGGCCCAGTTCGATCGGATCGCACGCCACTTGGAACAACAGGTCGGAATTGAGGCGCCGAATCCACCGAATCCGGGCGACCTCAACCACGAGGTGCTATCCGTATGACGGGGATGAAAGAGGGCGCGGGTGAAGATCCGTTTGCATCGAGCGATGAAAGTGCAAACGCGACCGAAGATACCGATTCTCGTGATTCATCCTCCGCTGAAGTGGAAACGACACGGACGGAGACAACGCAATCGTCTCGAACACGACAGTCGATACAAATCCCGTACAAATTCCGACGAGAGGGCGTCCAAGAGGGCCGTGATCGCGTCCCATTATTCCTGCAGAGCGACACAAAAAGCAGTGAACGTGAGGCACAGCGGGAGCTAGAGGAGCGTTTTGACGATAACGTCTCACTGACTGACCTTCGCGAGGCGCTGATGAAGACGGGTCTGAATCATCTCGACGAGGTCGAAGCACACCTCGAAGAGTGGGGCTACGGGATGACCTTCGAGGAGTAATTAGGTTTTGTAGAGTCGACGAGCACCCTTGCCGTTGTTGATCTACAGTTGGAGGCGAACCGGAAACTCACTCTCGTCGCGGTGACACACTGCAACGAGACTCACTTCTCCGATTTCTACACCGGGGGGGGATCTGCCCGTCGACGGATGCCTCAGGTTGGTCCTCCACGTCACGAGTGGCAGGGAGGTAAACTACCACCTGTGAATAGTTCTATGATACCTTTATCTAGTAAGTATCCGGCTTCATAGTGATCACCTCGGGATGTGGATGTATGCTATATCAGACCAGCATCCCCACTACTGACCAAACAGGGTGATGCTCGATGATGGGCTGTAACCGATTGCAGGACGGGGGGCGGTTCTCGAAGTATTCGGCACGCCAGACCCAGAGGGAGGCTTCTTCGGCGGTGCCCTACGAGTATGCGTCGTTGAACGCGCGCTCGCGCCGCATCAGTTCCTCGACGCCGTGTGTTAAGATGCTGCGTCCCATCGCAGTCGGTCGATAATACGTGTAGAAGCCTTGACTGTCAGCAGTTCGGCGCTGACGCTTATCGACGAGTCCGACATCGACCAGTTCATCGAGATGATAGTGGAAGTTGTGTGACTCGACGTCGACCGCGGCCTTGAGATGAGCGGCACTCAGCTCGTCGTTGGCCACGAGCGTACGTAGGATCCGAAACCGCGTCGGATGACCGATCGCCTGTTGCATCGCGAGGTACTCCTCGAGCGCCAACCCGCTTTCCTCGGGGAGCGGCGGCTCTGGACGGCGCACATCCTCGGATGATTGACGGTCGGTTTCGGACATCTTGGCAGCCTCAGATTCATATTCGAGTGCCATCTACTTAGTCGTTCTCGACTAGAATATTCTTTACAACACCGTTATTTATATACAAACCATCCAAATCGGCGATGCGAATGCGGCAACGAATTATCGAGCATCTCCCTCGTGCCGTCGGTGATTCGGATGCACTCGCGCCTGTCCGGCGCGAGCAGTTTCTCGTCTATTTGATGGGGCCGTACCGGACGTTCGACGTCGACGCGCTGCTGCCGACTGACGCCGACGTCGACACTGATGCGCCGTCGTTTGCGTCGTGGGACGAGACCAGCGGTGAGTACGCCGAAGACGAGGTCTTGCGACTGCTCCAAGAGACGCGGGACTGCCTCCGTGACCGGGGCTTTAACGCATTTCTGGCGATCGATGTCGGGATCCCACTCGAAGAGATGGACGCCGCCACACAGAGCATCGCCTTCGCACGCGCGAGCAACGCAACGGTGTTCATCGCCCCACAGGTCGGTGATAACCTCGGTGTCGGCATCGAAATCGGGAGCGTACTCGAGGACCTCTTCTCGAGGGGCGAGATGGAGGGGCCGGCGGCCGACGTGACGCCACCGGAACGTACGCGCCGGGTGATGGTCGCGACCGAGCCAACAGTCCGCAGTGCGATGCTCGGTGCCGTCCAGACGCGCTGGGATGCAAGCGTCCGGACGTTCACCGATGCAGCGGACTGCTGTCGGCTCTGTGCGCAGTTCTGTACACACATCCAGAACGAAGAACTCTACGGGTCGCTCGATCGGATCGATTGACCCCGGCCGGCGACACTATCTTTTGCGCCGGGCGAGGATTCGCGCTGATACCCTCACTAGACTGACGTCTGTGCCCCGTCAGTAGATTCTGTGTCCCACGAGACTGTCTCGGATGCTGCTGGGTCGATGTCGGCGACGAATCGCATCGTCGTGAAGTTTGCTCCCAAACCGAGGACGCTCCCTGCGAGAATGCCAACTGGCAGACCAAGTACCGGCACGTTCACGACGAAGCCAGTGGCGAACGGTGACACCCCGAAGACAAACAGCGCAAAGCCGATCGTGTACGTCACGTACGGCCCGCCCTGTACCGCCAATGCATACGACTGCCGAGCGGCGTCAATCAATCCGTTCCCACGGAGCACGATCAGGTACGGGGTTGGATAGAAGAGATACGCTGCACCGAGATAGAGCACCATCGCCGGGAGCACAAACAGCAGTGCGGCTCCGCCGACACTCTCGGTAAGGGAACCGACCCCGAAAATCCCGAACGCAAGGGGTAGCAACGCGAGATACGGAACCGCGGTCACGATCAGGAACGGGCCGAAATACTGGCGACACTGCTGGACGAAGTCGTAGGGCTCGCCCAGAAGCGCATTTTTCAGGCTCCCGAAATAGCCTGCCTGGAGGAGTGCTTGGAGGCCGATCAGCACTGGCACGGTGACGACTGCGACCGGCAGCATCTCGATCGGAAGCCCCGTGTTTACCGTTACGCCAGAATTGGGGACGCTCACGAACTGCCACACCGTAATCACAGATAGTGGAAAGCCGAATTTGAAGCCGATATGTCCACCATCGAATCCGACTACAGTCAGGATCTTGTTCGTATTCAACAACGCAATCACGATCGGCACGGCGGTCAATACGAGATGCTCTCGCGCACGCTCCATCCCCGCTTCGAGGCGAGTCACGAGTCCCGGCATCGCTCAGTCGTCGCTCTCCCGATGGGGAGTGTCTGCGTGTAGCTGCTCCCTTGGCGGAGTCTTCCAGTCGGTTTGAGGGCGGCCCCACTCCCGACGACGGTACCCGGATGCGTGCTCGCCGGTCATATCACGTCCCGTTACTGACGGCATACAAGTAAACCCGCTCTTGACTCAAACACTGACTGAGCGACGACAGTTGGCAGTCCGCGTGTCATCATATAGTTCACTGTCGCTTGGAGTCCACCCCCGTCTCGCGCTTCCCGGAACTGGTCTGTTTCCGAAAACAAATCACCCGACAGCGGCGTTTCAAGCAGGACCCAAAGCCCGGATTCGATTTTCCGGAAAGACCCCAGTCAGTATTTAGTACCGATGCGAGATACGTGTGAAGCGAACGCTGTATGATCCGTGATGCTCGCGTCCTCCGTGCCGGCTTCGTTCCCCGTGAGGTCGAGCATCGCGACGCGGAAGTGAATCACCTCTCCAGCGTCCTCGAACCGATCACGAACGGTGAGCCTGCTGATACCGCGATCGTGACCGGGCCGAGTGGAGCCGGGAAGACCTGTATCTCGAAGTTCGTCATCGAACGGCTGCGCGAAGAAGTCCTCGACGTCGAGGCGACCTACGTCAACTGCTGGCAGAACTACACGCGGTTCCGTGCCCTCTACCAGATCCTCGACGATCTGGGACGGACGATCGACATCCATCGCCAGTCGACCCCACACGACGAGCTCATCGATCGCTTACAGCAGTACGACGACTCCCGGACGGTCGTGATCCTCGATGAGGCCGACCAGCTCGAGGATCCGGGGTTGATCTATAACCTTCACACGGTCCCGCAGTTCGCGGTGATCTGTATCGCCAACAACGAGGAAGAGTTGTTCGGGCGTGTCGACGACCGACTCGTGAGTCGGCTGCGGTCCAGCGAGCACGTCCGAATGGACAAGTACCACAACGAGCAGCTCGTCGATATCCTGCACGCCCGCGTGGAGTGGGGCCTCGAACAGGACGTCATCACAGACGATCAGCTCTATCGAATCGCCGATGCCGCTGCCGGCGACGCCCGACTGGCAATTGGGATCCTGCGGACGGCGGCGAGTACTGCTGATCGAACGAATACAGACCGGATCACCGATAATATGCTCCTTGAGGCGGCCGACGACAGCCGGGCACAGATCCGGCAGAAGAGTCTCGACTCGCTTACACCTCACCAGCGCACAGTCTACGACATCCTTCGGGAGCACGGACCGCTGAGCCCGGGCGAGATTCACGACCGGTACGCGGACGCCGTTGACGATCCCCGAACGCAGCGTACCGTTCGGAACTATCTCTCGAAGATGACTCAGTACAATCTTCTGGAAGCCGAGGGCACCAGCCGGGACCGGACCTATTCTATCGTAGATCCCCCTGCTACTTCGACGAACAACTAAGCTACCCCGTTATTTTCTCATCTGATCTCCTGAATCAGCTATTGGAACAAGAGTGCGTATCGTGTGATCCCCGCGTCGAAAATACCATTTGAGAGTGAGCATCGTTCAGGTGGATACCTGACCACCAACCCAACCAAGATCGTCGTCGGTGAGATCTATGAGATCGGAACGATACGCCGGACAGTAGTCAGGGGTACCCAATTCGCTACGAGAACGTACACCGCCCCGCCACACTTCACGCAGCCGGTCGTCTTCGACGACGGTCGCACAGTCCGCCCGAGGTCCGGAACGACATCCTTAGTGTCCGTTCGAGGGCGCGAGGTTCCGGTCGAACTCGTCGAAGAAAGCCACGTCGTTGTCCAGTTCACGGTCGAGTTCCCGGGACGATCGTCTGTCCGTCAGGGCACCGGGATCGTCGGCGACGGACTCCCACCCGGGTTTGACCTTTACTCCTTCAGCAGGGGAGCCGACGGCAATGTGGTGTGCTGGCACGTCTCCCCGGACCATCGCAGAGGTGCCGACCATCGCGTTCTCGCCGATCCGACAACCGGCGTTCACCATAGCATCGTAGCCCAGGCGTACGTCGTCCTCGATGACCGTCCGGTAGGTGGTCACGTCGGACTGGTCGACAACGTCGTGGCCGTGGGTGTGGATGTGGGCCCGGTCCGCGATAGAGACCCGGTCGCCGATGACCAGTTCGCCCCGGTCGTCGAGCAACACGTCGTTGTGGACAACGGTGTTGTCGCCCATCTCGATGTTGTGGCCGCACTGAATCTTGATGCCGCCGAACAGACGGAGGCCGTCGCCTGCGTCTGCGAAGAGATGGTTGGCGAGCATCTGACGGAACGGGAGCGCGAACGCGACGTTGTTCGACAGCGGCGAGAGGTCGAAGCCGCGCCAGAGGTACTGGAGGTATTTCGCTTCCTGAATTTCCTCGTATTCCTGCTCGGCCCAGTGTTCGGCCTCGATGAAGGCGTTTTTCGGGTTGTAACTCCGGAGTCTGACCCGGGTCATCGGCGGTAGCTCCCGACCGGCCCGATACTGCTCGTACACTTGGCGCTCCCCGAAGAGGTCGACGAGCGTCTCTTGGACCACCGTTGCGGTGTCGGCGTCCGATAAGAGCCGTCTATCAATGTGATTGACGGCCTGGTCGATAACGTCCTGTGCGTCCGACGGGAGTTCGATGTGTCGTTTCATAAGTCGTAGTGGCGTTTCGGGTGGTATCCGCGTCGGAACAGCGGTTGGTCGCCACACACGATAGCGGCCACACCACCTGTGTGGATGGTGTCACTTCCAACAATCGTCCGTGTGATATAATAGCATCCACCATATTAACTAATTTTTGCTGAAACCATCGGATTATTGTAAGACACTAATTTCGGCCCTCAGGGACGGATACTACGGCGTGTGCGGACACGTTTCCATCCAGGGAACCGGGCGTGTTTCCGGGAGATAGTCGTTCAGTATGAGCTAAGGAAGAAAATCGTGCGCTATATATTGACACCACGGGTACCGCCGTTCATACCAAAGGTCAGTGAGCGGACGGTGCACCGTGAGAAACGTGAAACAAGAAGGGGTGTCGTGCTGCATTCAATCTCTCTTTCTTGCAGGAATATCCTCCCAGTGAACGGATAGATGAACTTCGCGGTGGTAGCTCTTACACCTGAACTGAGCGATCGAGTCTTGCACGACGACTCCATCCAGGATCTTGGACCGAGCACCCGGAACCAGCTCCGGAAATCGGCTACTCCCACTCGAGGTGACCGTCCGAGCCAGTAAGATGGGGGGACCCGCTTTTCGGCAGTTTCCGGAAACGCCACACCGTCGCTTATCCGAATCTCGTCTCTCTGACAGTGTATGCGTCAGCAACGACACACCGACCCCCCTGGCGAAGACGCGATGGCAGTTCGGCGTCCGACCCGGCCAGCAGACCAGAACCGAGACCTCGTCGAACGGGTGGACCCGGGAACGGACGCGTCGCTGTTGCCCTCGCTTGATACCGGTCTGGTGCTGCTTGATCTGGACCAGTCACGTGGCGTCCCAGTTGTCCACTCCCTGGTCTTAGATCACCTGCTCCTCCACGACGGGCCAGCGTTCTGGATCGATGCCCGGGGCTACGCGACGACCACCAGCCTCGCACAGCTCGCCCCCAGTCCTCGGTTGCTCGACCGTATCAGCGTCGCTCGCGGGTTCACGCCGTACCAGCATTACGGCGCCGTCTGTGGGTTCTCCGACGCCGTAGCGCGGACCATTCGTGAGGATACTCCGGTCACGCCGTCGCTTCTCGTCGCACCAGCGCTCGATGCCCAGTACCGTGCGGCGGATGTTCTCTCCGAGCGGCAGGCGCGTACACTCCAAGCACGGACGCTCGCCCGCTTGACGGCATACGCCGATGCCTACGACGTCCCGGTGCTACTGACCCGGACGGCAGCCGACGAGTTCGCGGCACCGATCGAGGTGGCCGCCCAGCACCGGCTACGATGCAAGCAGACCCGATTCGGGCCCCGGTTCGTCGGCGAGGATTTCGAGACGCTAGTCTACCCTGTCGACGACGGCTCGTACTACCAGACCACGCTTGCGTACTGGCGCCAGCTGCTCGGGGTTCGAGCCGAACAGGTGGGCATAAAGTCGGTCCGTAATACGGCACAGCCCCGCTCGGCGTCGACGGTCGGTTCCAGTGTCACGCCATCGGGCGAACGGATGACGCTTCCAGCGGCGCCTCTTCAGGACGCGTGGCTCGATGCGGCGCCGGCCGGGGGGCCGTAGGATGGGCCGGACCAATCCGACCTATCGTGACGCCTTGCGGGCGATCGAAGAACGCTGGGCGACGTTCCGGCGAGCGCTCCGAGGGCGCGATCAGCCCCGGTTCGATCGCTTGTTCGAGTATGCACGCGCGCACGCCGATGCAAGCGGGTTGTTGAACCACCAGACACCGCTGCTACCAGCACTGGTCAGTATCGACCTCGAACAGGAAGCACACCTCGAGGACCACGAGGAGCGTCTGGCAGCACTCGAACGGCGAGTGTCCAAACTCGAGGACGAATCATCGCATCCAGCCGTCGACCGTGACACGGGAGGAGCGGAATGACCGAGTTGATGACGATCGCCTTCGATATCGAGACGACGGGATTTGAGACCGAAGACGAACTCACAGTGATCGGGTTCGACTCGGCGGTGGCGTCCCGGGTGTTTCTCAACACTGGAGGAACGACACCGCCCGAAAGTCTGGCTGAGCGGCTGAACGAGACCTTTCAGGCGCCGGTCCAGCTCTCGCTCCACGACAGCGAACAGGATCTCCTGACAGATCTGGCGACGTTCGTCACCGCGACGCTCAGGCAGCGTGACGCGAAACTCGTCGCGTACAACGGTGAGCGGTGGAATGGCGGGTTCGACTTGCCGTTTCTGCGGACGCGACACTGCAGGCACGGCCTCGAGTGGCCCTTCGGCGCGCTCCCGTACGTCGACGTGATGGACGTCTTCGAGACTCGGTTCAATACTAGCAACGACTCCCTGAGTGGTGTCTGCGAGGAATTGCTCGGCGCCGGACTGAACGAACTTGATCCGTTCTCCGACAGCCGTGAGGCCGTCTCCGCTTGGGCGGACGGCCGCTTCGAGCCGCTCGTTGTCCACAATGTCGCCGATATCCGGCGCACTCGGGCACTGATGGCACTGGCAGAACGGTACTGCTCGAAGTCGGATTTCTCGATGAAGTCGCTCGATCCGATTGCGTGAGGCGTTGTTTCAGATTTCTCTTCCGCTCCGACCGCCGCGGTGGCGCCTGCACATTCGAGAGGCGCAAACTCCGAGAGCGTCCGGCTGGCGGTTCCCGGAACTCGTTCCGGAAACGCGGACGTACAGGCCAGCGGCGAGAAAACGGCACTCTGAGCGGTCTCGGGGCTATCCATTGAACTCCGGAAACGACACGCCATCGCTAATTGGCAGTTCGACAGTGCTAGAGCGATAGATGCCGTTCACAATCGACTTCCTGGACGACGGTCGCGTGTTAGGGAGGCAACCGCCGACAGTACTGTGGTGGGCGAGCACGATGGCTACATCCGATGCTCCTACATAGCCGCCCGTGATTGGCCGACATATCGGCGTCAAGCGAGGACCGAGGAACCACCGAGAAGCCAGAATGAGTCCGACGACGACCGGGCTCGTTCAGTCGGCCAGCCTGAGAGTCGCGCCGAGCACCCCTTCCCGGAGGGTCCGTTCCTCAATTTCGACGAGTCGATCGCGAGGCGTCTCGAGCGTGGCGAAGTGATTGCCGGCAAGTTCGCCGGCCGGGCTCTTGAAACACGTCGGCCCGCAGGGAACGAGGATTTCCTGTTCGTTCCGATAGCCCGGATACAGCAACAGGTCGCCGTACGACGGATATACGGTGTGGTTCTCCCGGGGCAATTCCGGAAGGTCAATGTCGTCAATGTTGATCCAGGTGGCGTGGCCGCTCCACCTGACGTGCATCAGTTCGGTGTGAAGGGGCGTGAACTCCCTCACTGCGGCGACCGACGCCGGCGCGGCGTCCGGGAGGAACGACGCCGAGAGCACCTCGCCATCGACGACGAGTTCGAGGTCGCTCACCGTTCGCCCCCCGGTCGGCGGTCGGTCTGCGGGTCGGTTCGCTCCTGTCCGTTCGGGTACTGAAGTGGATTCATTGGGTGTGTTCGTGTTTCGTTCGTCTGTTCGGATTCGGGTCGCCGTCCGTGGCCAACGTGTACAGCGCCGTCGTGAGCACGTCGGTCGCGACGGCACAGTCGATCCAATAGGTCCGCTCGAGCGGGTTGTGCGAGTGGCCGCCCTCCGAAGGGGCGAACAACAGCCCGGCGTCGGTCACGGTCGCGATTTGCATCGTGTCGTGGCCCGCGCCGGAGTGGACGTCCGCGGTCTCCACTCCCAGAGCGTCTCCGGCCCTGTGGACCGCGTCCCGGCAGACCGAGGCCATCTCCACCGGTCGGATCTCGTAGGGGCGGGCGAGCGTCGTCTCCACGCCGCGGTCCGCTTCGAGGGCGTCGAGCGTCTCCGCCGCCCGGTCGACGAGCCGTTCGATCACGGCGCCGTCCACGTCGCGAACGTCGACGCTGAACTCGACGGACCCCGGGATCACGTTGACGACGCCTGGATCGACCGACAGCTCGCCGACGGTCGCAACCGCGGTGCCGTCCGGCCCGGCTTCGGCTTGTGCCGCGCGTTCCATCTCCAGGACGAACTCGCTGGCGGCCGCGAGCGCATCAGTCCGCTCGGACATCTTCGTCGAACCGGAGTGCTCGGCCGTCCCCTCGATCGTCCCGCGGAGCCGGCTGGTCCCGGTGATCGTCGTCACGACGCCGAGCGGGACGCCCATCCGTTCGAGCCGCTCGCTCTGTTCGACGTGGAGTTCCAGCCACGCGTGCAGGCCGCTCGCGTCGAAGCGGTCGTCGCCGCGGAAGCCGATGTCGTCCAGCACCTCGCCGAGCGTCCGGGTCCCGTCAGAGAGGCCAAGCGCCGCCTCGACGTCGAGTTGGCCGGCCGCCACCGACGATCCGAGGACGCCGTTGGCGAACCGCGTCCCCTCCTCGCCGGTGAAGCTGACGACCTGGATCGGACGGGGCGGGGTCACGTCGGCGTCCTGCATCGCCCGGACCGCTTCGAGCCCTGCGTAGACGCCGAGCGGGCCGTCGAAGATCCCGCCCTCGGGAACAGAGTCAAGGTGGCTGCCGACGCCCACCGGAGCCGCGTCGGCGTCGCACCCCTCGGGCGCCCACGTCCCGACGATGTTCCCGACGGCGTCGACGTTGACAGAGAGATCGGCGAAGATCATCCGCTCGACGAGGTGCTCGCGGGCGCGCTGATTCGGCTTCGTCCCCGGCAGCACCGTCCGGCCCTGTCCGTCCTCGGTCGGCACCGCGCCAAACTGTGCGTTGCGTTCGATGTCACGCCGGAGGCGCTCGCAGTCGACGGGGAACCGCCGCCCGTTCATCCGCACACCTCGGAGGTCGCGTGGGTCCCTGCCGGTCGGTGCGCCTCGGGCCGCTCGGCTCCCAGTGGCGTGCGAGCGCCGTCCGCCCGGCCGGCCGTTCGGAGCACTCCTTCAGCTCCCGCGGTAGGTCGTGTACCCGCCGGGCGACAGCAGCAGCGGCACGTGGTAGTGCTCGTCGGGATCGTCGATGACGAACCGGATCGGAACCGACTCCAGGAACGTCGACTCCGACCCTCGCTCCCGGTAGTACGCGCCGACCTCGAAGACCAGTTCGTACGTGCCGGCGGCCATCTCGTCCTCGTCGAGCAGCGGGTCGTCAAGCCGCCCGTCGTCGTTCGTCGTGCCCCGAGCGAGCGTCGCCCGTTCGCCGTCCGAGGGGAGCCTCTCGAGCGTCACTGTGACGCCCTCCGCGGGCCCCTCTCGGCTCGTGTCGAGCACGTGCGTCGTCAGCGCCGCGCTCATTCCGCGTCCCTCTCTAGATCGCTCCGATCCATCGAGAACTGCTGGAAGCCCGTGGGCCGGGGCGGCTCGCGCAAAACCTTCGCGTCGCCTTCGAGGTCGTCGCGGACCTTCAGCCAGGTCCGGTTGTTGGCCTCGAAGCTGACCGATTCGAGCTGCGGGAACCGCTCCAGCGTCCGCTCGCCGATCCGGTAGATCAGGTCCTGGATCGAGTTCACGTCGAACTCGTCGAAGACCACCTGGGCGATGTCGCGCACCTGTTCGGCCGGGACGTACCGTTCGGGGTCCTCGCCCAGCGCGTCTTCGGCGTCCGCATAGGTCCAGAAGATGTCCAGCGTGACGTAGAGCGTCCGGTTCTCGCGCTCGGGCAGCGTCGTGTACTCGTCTTGGACGTAGCCGACGAACGAGTTATCCTTCACTTTCACGAGTTCGATCCCGGTCACGCCGCTGGTGTGCTCCTGAATGGCCGCGTCCTCGCTGCGGTCAAGATAGACCTCGCCGAAGCCCGACTCTCTGTCGGCGACGCGGAACACCAACTCGCTCGACTCGAACCCGTCCTCGCCCGGCACCGGACGCTCGTCGAACGGGAGTTCGTCGGCCGAGACGCGGATCGCATCCATCTGGGGGTACTGCTCCAAGAACCCCTCGCCGACGAAGTGGAGGAACCCCTCGAGGGTGGCCCCGTCGTACTCGCCGAGGTGGTGGTGGATGAAGTTCTTCATCGTGTCCGTCGGCACCACCATACTGTTGTCGCCCTCGCTAAACGACGGCAGGAATGCCTCGCCCTCGACTTGGACGCGTACCTCGGCGCCGAAGATGGTGTTATCACGGCCGGTAAACTGCGATTCGGGGATTGTCCGCATCCCCTCCAGCGACGTCCCGAACGTGCGGTAGACCGCGACCTGTTCCTTGCCGTAATTCATCGTCCGCTGCCCGTCGGTCTCCGAGGCGTCGGTCATCGGCGGCGGCCCTCCCGTCGGCGGTGAGATCCGGTCTTGTTCATCGTCACTCCTACTCCGATAGACTGAATAAAATATCTTATCATCGGTTCAAAATGTAGACGAACGTCGTGCTTCGGTCGAGATGTCGAAACAAGCGTGTATTAGATTCGGTACCTCACCGACGGCTACGACAACAGCTCCTCAAGCCTGAGGCGGGCGATCTCGTGGACCTGCTCCAGCGCGGTCCGGAACTCCTCTGCTTCGCTGTTCTCGATGCGCCGTTCCATCGCCGCCTGGATCGCGTCCGGTGACGCGCCCCGCACCGCCATAATGAACGGGAAGCCGAAGCGCTCGCGGTACGTCTCGTTGAGGCGCTGGAACGTCTCGTACTGTTCCGGAGACAGTTCGTCCAGCCCCGCGGACGCCTGCTCTTGTTCGGACGTGTCGGTCATCTCCGTCTGTTCGCCGAGGTCCGGATGCGCCCGCAGCAGGTCGAGCTTCCGCTCCCGCGACGCGTCCTCGACGGCGCGCGACAGACGGTCGTGGAGGGCATCGACCGACGAGAACGGTCGGTCGGCGCGGGCCCGTTCGGCCACCCACGGCGAGGACTCGTAGACGCCGCCCAGAATCTCCACGAACGTCTTCCCGTCCGCGTCGTTCAACTCTTCGAGGGTGAGGTGGTCCATCTCGTCGGCGAGGTCCGGATAGCCGACACTTAACCGCTCGCCTCCCACACGGTGGCTGGTCGCAGTCGACTTCGCGACCGCACGCTGGGAAGCGGCCGCGAGGTTGACGTGGCCGTCCGCGAGCGGACGCACGGAGCGACCTCACGGAGCCACAGTCGTATGTGGCGTGTGTCCGTGTGCCACATCCGCTCGTCAACGCGTCACGATAAAATCAGAAACTACTGCCCTACCGGGGCGAAATTCCACCAGTGATGTCTAATTTTCCGGCTTTCAAAACGAATATAAAAATATTATGTGTATAAAGAAAGACATTAAATAATCGAATTTTGCTACGCTTGGCTATGGCTAACGAGACCAGTTCGGTCGTACTGTACGACATCGAGGACAAACCGCCGCTCGGGGAGGCGATCCCGCTCGGCCTCCAACACGTCCTGGCGATGTTCCTGGGCAACGTCGCCCCGCCGCTGATCCTCGCGGGGGCGGTCGGGTCGGTGACCGGCGAGACGACGTTCCTGGTCCAGATGGCGCTGATGGTCGCTGGCGTCGCGACGATCGTGCAGGCGTTCCCGATCGGTCCCGTCGGCGCGCGGCTACCGATCGTGATGGGGACGAGCTTCGCGTTCCTGGGGCCGCTGATCGGCATCGGCACTCAGTTCGGGATCGCGGCGGTGTTCGGGGCCGCGCTTGTGGCCGCGCCGGTCGAGATGGTGATGGGCCTCTCGCTGGACCGGTTCCGCGAGTACTTCCCGCCGCTCGTCACCGGGATCGTCGTGATGCTGATCGGGCTCACGCTCATCCCCACCGGGATGAACTACGCGGCGGGCGCCTCCGCGGGGCCCTCGGCTGCCGGGTACGGGTCGTTCACCAACCTCGGGCTCGCCGGCCTCGTGTTGATCGTCACCGTCGGACTGAACCAGTTCTTCGAGGGCTTTCTGCGGATCGTCAGCGTCTTCGTCGGGATCGTCGTCGGGTACCTCGCCGCGCTCACACTCGGCGTCGTCGACCTCTCGGCCGTCGCCTCCGCCGGGTGGGTGACCGTCCCCGTCCCGCTGAAGTACGGCCTCGCCTTCGAGCCGAGCGCGATCCTCACCGTGGCGTTCCTCTATCTCATCACCGGGATGGAGACCATCGGCGACATCTCCGGGACCGTCTCCGCGACCGGGCGGGACGCCACTCAGACGGAGATGCGCGGCGGGCTGATCGCCGACGGCGTGATGAGCGCGTTCGGCGCCGTGTTCAACGCGCTCCCCAACACCTCGTTCTCCCAGAACGTCGGCCTGGTCAACTTCACCGGCGTCGCCAGCCGGTACGTCGCCGGGATCGGCGGCGCGTTCCTCGTCGTCCTGGGGCTGATTCCGAAGGTCGGCGCGGTCGTCTCGGCGATGCCCGACGCGGTGCTCGGCGGCGGCGCGCTGGTCCTGTTCGCGATGATCTTCTCCTCGGGCGCGCGGATCGTCGCCCAGAACGTCACGCTGGATCACCGCAACTCGACGATTCTCGCCCTCTCGATGGCGCTCGGCCTCGGCGTCGCATTCCGTCCGGAGATCCTCCAACAGTTCCCCGCGGAGATCCAGACGCTGTTCGGATCCGCGCTCGTGACCGGCGGCTTCACCGCGCTCCTGCTCAACATCGCGATCCCCGGCGGCGGCGTCGGCACCGGCCCCACCGAGTACTCCGACGGCCTCGCGCCGGAGACGCCCACCAACCTCGAGGAGGACCTGCCGGAGTCAGCTTCAGCGGACGACTGATCCTCGTCGGTCCCCGACTTCCGAGTGCGAGTGCCCCGACCGCAGATCATACACTCCGGCCACGACGACGCGCCACACGGCGACACGGCGTGTGTCCGCTCGAAAGTATAAGTTCGCCCGGGGCGACCACTCGGGGTATGCACTCCTCGCTCCACTCCGCAGTCATCGCCCGTCGTCGAGGATCATATCCCGGCACGCCACAGACAGCTGCCGATCGCCCGACGGCGACTGCCGGCTGTCAGCCCCCGACGGCCACTCGCGTCGCGGCCCGCCGCCGATGACCATCGACACGCTCGTCGCCGGCGGAACCGTCGTGACCGCCGACGGAACGTACGAGGCGGCCGTCGGGATCGACAACGGCACCATCGTGGGCGTCGGCGACGAGACGGCGCTGCCGACCGCGGACCGCCGAGTCGACGCCGACGGGAACCTCGTCCTCCCGGGCGTCGTCGACCCACACACCCACATCGCCGGCTACAACTCTGTCGACTCCTACGAGAGCGGGACCGCGGCGGCCGCGGCCGGCGGCGTCACAACCCTTCTCACGTTCGCGTGGCAGGGCTGGGACGACGGCGATTGGACCGATGGAACGCTCAGGGAGGCCGTCGAGCGCCATCGAACCGACGCGACCCCGCTGATCGACTGCGGCGTCCACCCCGTCATCACTCGGGAATCCCGGGCCGTACTCGAAGAACTCTCGGACCTCGTGGAGGACGGCGTCACGTCGTTCAAGATGTTTACGACCGACGACATCCGCCTGTCGAACGGGTTCATCGGCGAGGTGTTCCGCGAACTCGCCGACCTCGGCGCCGTCGGAATGGTTCACACCGAGGACTACTCGGTGTGCGAACGCCGCGGCGAGGCAGTCCGCGCGGCCCCCAACGGGGCGTCGACCGCGGCGTACCCCCGATCGCGGCCCGACTACGCCGAGGCGATGGCCGCGGACTCGATCGCCCGGGTTGCCGTCGCGGCCGACGCGAAGTACTACGGTGTTCATACGACCTCCGAGGCAGCCGCCGACGCCATCGCGGCCGTCCGCACCGACGGCTCGAACGTCAGAGCCGAGACGTGTACCCACTACACCGTGTTCGACGAGTCGCTCTACGGACGCCGCGGCAACGCCGCGATTATGTCGCCCCCGTTACGGACGCCGAGCGACATCGACGCGCTGTTCGAGGAGCTGCGCGACGGCGTGCTCTCGGTGGTTTCGACCGACCACGTCCCGCTCCCCGAGTCGCGAAAGACGGACGGCCCGTGGTGGGAGAGCGCCTTCGGCGTCAACGGCCTGCAGGCCAGCCTCCCCGTGTTCCACGACGAGGCGGTACGAAACCGCGGCCTCTCGTATCCGACGCTGGTCCGACTGCTGTGTACCGCTCCCGCGCAGACGTTCGGCCTCCTGAGGAAGGGTCGGATCGAGCCCGGCGCCGACGCCGACCTCGTCGTGTTCGACCCCGAAGAGACCCACACCATCTCCGCCGATCGGCTGCACTCGAACGCGGACTACTCGATCTACGACGGCCGCGAGGTCACCGGACGGGTGAAGCGGACGTTCGTCCGCGGCGAACTCGTCGCTGCCGACGGCGACATCGTGGGGGATCCGGGTCACGGACGGTTCCTCGACCGTTCGATCCCGGATTGGGACGAGCAGTGACCGTGTCCGTGCCCCACTGATAGACGCCACGGTTGCACTGTCGCGTCGGCGTCGAGACTTGCGCCATACCTCCGTCCGTGTGGCGGCGCAAGTGTTTTGCCCCGGTAGCCGCCCACCTCCTTGGGGATATGCTACTCACAGGGACCGTCGTCGCGGACTCGCGCACCGTCATCGAAGACGGTGCCGTGGTCGTCGACGGCTCACAAATCGCGGCCGTCGGTCGTCGGGCCGATCTCGCGGAGCAGTACCCGGACCGACCGACGGACGCCTACGATCTGCTGCTCCCGGGGTTCGTTGGCGGTCACGTCCACTCGGTCCAGAGTCTCGGACGGGGAATCGCCGACGACACCGAACTGCTGGACTGGCTGTTCGACTACGTCCTCCCGATGGAGGCCAGCCTCTCCGCCGAGGAGATGGCGGTCGCGGCCAAACTCGGCTATCTGGAACTGATCGAGAGCGGGACGACCACCTGCATCGACCACCTTTCGGTCGCCCACGCCGACCGCGCATTCGAGGCCGCCGGGGAACTCGGTATCCGCGGCGTCCTCGGTAAGGTACTGATGGATCAGCGGTCGCCCGAGGGTCTCGAAGAGGAAGCCGACGCGGCGCTCGCGGAGTCCGAGCGGCTGATCGACGCTTATCACGGCGCGTTCGAGGACCGTATCCGCTACGCGGTCACCCCGCGTTTCGCCGTCTCCTGTACGGAAGCGTGCCTCCGGGGCGCCCGCGACCTGGCCGACGCGCACGACGGCGTCCGGATCCACACCCACGCCAGCGAGAACCGCGGCGAGATCGAGACCGTCGAGGGCGACACCGGACTGCGGAACATCCACTGGCTCGACGAGGTGGGCCTCACGGGCGAGGACGTCGTGCTCGCCCACTGCGTGTGGACCGACGAGAGCGAGCGCGAGGTGCTCGCCGAGACCGGCACGCACGTCACGCACTGCCCCTCGTCGAATATGAAGCTCGCGAGCGGGGTTGCACCGATCGAGGACTACCTGGAACGGGGCATCAACGTCGCGCTTGGCAACGATGGGGCGCCGTGCAACAACACCTTGGACCCGCTCACGGAGATGAAGCAGGCGAGCCTCCTGCAGAAAGTCGAGCGGCTGGACCCGACCGCCACGCCGGCCCGAACCATCTTCGAGATGGCGACGGTGAACGGCGCGACGGCGGCCGGCTTCGAGAAGCTGGGGGCGCTTCGGGAGGGCTGGCGCGCCGACATCATCGGGCTGGACACGGACCTCACCCGGGCCGTGCCGCTCCACGACGTGTTCTCACATCTGGTCTACTCGGCGCACGGCGACGACGTCCGATTCACGATGGTCGACGGGAACGTGCTGCAGCAGGACGGCGAGGTGACGGTTGTCGACGCCGATCGGATCCGGCGCCGCGGCGCGGAGATCGCGTCGGGGATGGACCTCGACGCCGAGCGCGAGGCCGCGGCGTCCCAGAAGCCCTGAGGTCCCGCCCGCCGGCGTGCGGAGGATCGTCGGCTACTCGTATCCGGTCCGTTCGACGAGGTCCGTCGCCGCCGCGGCCGCTCTCGACAGGAGGTCTTCGAGATCGACGTCGAACGATTCGATCTCGCGGTCCGCCATCACGACTGATCCGGCGCAGAGGACGGTTTCGACCTCGAAGCCCTGTGCGGCGTGGACTAAGGCGAACACCGGATCCGGGCAGGGCGTCAGGTGCGGGTGATCCAGGTCGACGATCGCGAGATCGGCCTGCTTGCCCGGTTCGAGCGACCCCAGTTCGTCGCCGCGGCCAATAGCGCGCGCCGCATCGATGGTGAGCATATCGAACGCCTGTTGGGCCGGGACGACGCCCGGATCGCGGTGGTAGCCCTTGTGGCCGCCCGCCATCGCACGGACGTCGCCGAGCGGATTGACGGTGTCGCTCAGGATCGAGTTGTCAGTGCCGAGTCCGACAGTGACGCCGGCGTCAAGCATCTCGACGACCGGCGCGTAGCCTGTCGCGAGGCGCATATTCGCCATATAGTTGTGTGCTACTGACGTGCCGCTCCGGGCGAGGAGTCGGACGTCACTCGCCTCGATCTGAACGCAGTGGCCCAAGAGTGCCCGTTCACCGAGGTAGTCGACGTTCCGGAGGTACTCGATGCTAGAGATGTCGCGGCTCTCTTCGGCCTCGGCCTCGGCGACATGGACCGTCGTCATCACGTCGTACTCCTCCGCGAGTTCGTACGCCTGGCGGAACCCCTCGTTCGTGGTTGTCTCAACGACGACGGGCGCCGGCCAGACCGCCTGTCGCCCGCCGGCGCTCCTGTCGTACGCCTCGATCAGCGACGCTACCTCGTCAACGACGGCCTCGGTCTCCACGACGAAGATGTCGAGAGGCGGGTGATCTACGTCGGGTTCGCGCGCCTGGATGTCCTCGACGAGTTCCTGAAACTCAGGAATGGCAGCGCGATCGACCATCCCGGCGCCGTAGACGTTCCGGATCCCCGAGCGGTCGTAGACGTCCAGTTTCGGCTCGATCGTCGACCAGTCGTCCCACAGGACCTCGGTATCGTTCTCGACGAACGTCGTCACGCCGGCCCGGATGGCCTCGACGCAGTACAGCGTCGCCGCGAGGGCGTGATCCTCGGGCTCCATCGCCAGCGTCCCGGGGCGCTTCACGTTGTAGAGCCAGTCCAGCAGGCCACGATCCTCGGCGAACGATCCGCGGAGCAGGATGTCCGAGACGTGTGTGTGGGGGTTCACGAGCCCCGGGATGATCGCCCCGCCTTCGGCGTCGATCACACGGTCGGCGTCGGCTGTAACGAACTCCGCGGCGGGACCCACAGCCACGATCATCTCGCCCTGGACGGCGACCGCGCCGTCCTCGATCACCGTCCGCTCCGGATCCTGCGTGACGACGCGCCCGTTCGTGATCAGCAGGTCAGTCATCGCTCCGCTCCGGGGATCGCGCATCGGTTTCCATATCCCGGAGTCCGGGACCACGGAGAAAAGCGTTCGCCCGGCAACAACCGCCGGACCGCGCTCGGCGCGTGGGGCTTGCGGCGGCGGGCGCCACACGTGTGGCATCCGTGTGGCGCCCGCTGTGGGACAACCCCAAGCTGCGCCCAGATTCGAGGGGAGGAGAGACGGCCGCACCGCACTTGACGAACAAAGTAGTGTTTCGAATAGCGGTATCGGAATGTCCGTTAATATCGCCAATGAAACAGAGCTTATATGGAATAAGCGCGATCAGCCGTACAATCACAGACTATGAGTGAGGATGCGTTCGTCCGGTTGGCGGACATCACGAAGACCTTCCCGGGGGTGGTCGCGAACGACGAGATCTCGATGTCCATCCGGAAGGGCGAGATTCACGGGCTCCTCGGCGAGAACGGCGCCGGCAAGAGCACGCTGATGAAGATCCTCTATGGGCTGTATTCGGCCGACAGTGGTGACGTCTGGATCGATGGCGAGCGGGCCGCGATCGACTCTCCGCAGGACGCGATCGACGCCGGCATCGGAATGGTGCACCAACACTTCAAGCTCATCCCGCGGCTCTCGGTCGCGAAGAACGTCGTCCTCGGGATGCGCGAGCCAGCGAGCGCGTTCAGGGCCGACGGCGACAACGACGGCTTCGTCTCGTCGCTCACGACGAACCGGCTGGTGCAGGGCCTCGCCGCCCGGTTCACGCTGGGGCTTGATGTCCCGGAGGCGCGGATCCAGTCGCTCGCGGACGACTACGGGTTCGACATCGACGTGACCGCGCCCGTCTGGCAGCTCGACGTGGGCGAGCGCCAGCGCGTGGAGATCCTCAAGGCGCTCTACCGCGACGTCGACCTCCTGATCCTCGACGAGCCGACCGCTGTCCTGACGCCCGCGGAGGCCGAGCGCCTCTTCGAGACGCTCCGCAAGCTCAGCGACCAGGGGCTCTCGATCATCATCATCACCCACAAGCTCAAGGAGATCAAGTCGATCACCGACCGCGTGACGGTCCTCCGCGACGGCAGTCGGATCGACACCGTCGAGACCGCCGACGTCAGCCGCGCCGACCTCGCCAGGATGATGGTGGGCCGCGACGTACTCTTCCAGATCGATAAGGATGAATTGACGGCCGGTGAGCCCGTCTTGGAGGCGTCGGACCTCCGCACCGACGACGACCGCGGGATCGAGGCCCTTTCGGGCGTCGACCTGACGGTGCACGCGGGGGAAATCGTCGGCATCGCCGGCGTCAGCGGTAATGGCCAGATCGAACTCGCGGAGTCATTGGTCGGGATCCGTCCCGTGACCGACGGAACGATCCGGATCGACGGCGCGGATCTGACCGGCGCCCCGCCCCGGGCGTTCATCGAGCACGGCGTCTCCTTCGTCCCGGAGGACAGACACAAACACGGCTGTGCCGAGTCCCTCTCGGTGATGCACAACGCGATCCTGAAGGGCTACACGGACGAGGCATTCGGCGACGGAATCCGCCTCGACTACGACGCATCGGCCAACTACGCAGAGACGCTCGTTGAAGACTTCGACGTGCGCGGCGTCAGCGACGTCGCGGAGATGCAGGCCGGCGAGCTGTCCGGCGGCAACCTCCAGAAACTGATCCTGGCGCGCGAGATGGACCGCGACCCGAAGCTCCTCGTTGCCAATCAGCCGACAAGGGGCGTCGACGTTGGCGCGATCGAGTACATCCGCGAGGGGCTCCTCGAGCAGCGGGACCAGGGGACCGGCATCCTCCTGCTCTCGGAGAACTTAGACGAGATCTTCGACTTGAGCGACCGTATCCTCGTGATGTACGAGGGCGAGTTCGTCTACGAAGTGACGCCTGAGGCGGCCGACCGTCGCCGGGTCGGCCTCGAGATGAACGGCGGCGAGGCGGGCGGCGCGGAGCCACAAGTGGCCGTCGACGGCGGCCGGAGTGAATCCTGATGCAGGTCGACGTCGACCTGGAAGCCCGGACGGACGTCCCCCGGTGGATGGCGTACGGGACGCCGGTCTTCACCGTGCTGGCAGCGCTCTCGGTGAGCGCCGTGGCGCTGGCGGCGCTGGACGTGGATCCGATTGCCGCCTACGAGATTATGTTCGTCCAGACGCTCACTACGGAGTTCGGGCTCACCGAAACGGTCGCAAAGGGCGTCCCGCTGATCTTCGCCGGGCTGGCGGTGTACCTCCCGCTGAAGGCGCAACTCTGGAACATCGGGGCGGAGGGACAGCTGTTCATCGGCGCCGTCGCCGGGACCTGGATCGGCCTGAACGTCTCGCTGCCGATCCTCGCGCTGCTGCCGCTGATGTTCCTCGGGGCTGGTCTTGCTGGCGCGCTCTGGGTCGCGATCCCCGCCTGGCTCCGCGCGAAGTGGGGGATCAACGAGATCATCACGACGCTGCTCTTTACGTTCGTCGCCGCCGATCTGAAGAACTACGTCGTCCGCGGGCCGATGCAGGCACCCGGGGCAAACTTCCCCCAGACCGCACAGCTCCCGGCCGCCGGCCAGCTCCCGGTCATCCCGGGGATCGGCTTCCCGTCCGGTATCGTGATCGCCGTCGTCTTCGTCGCGCTGACGTACCTGCTCGTGAACCACACGAGGCTGGGATACGAGATCACATTCATCGGCGCCAACGACCGGGCGGCCGAGCAAGCCGGGATGAGCAAGTACCGGATCTACCTGTTCGTACTGATGGTGGGCGGCGCCTTCGCGGGTTTCGCCGGCATCAGCGAGATCTCCGGCGTCCAGACGCGACTCCGGGCCTTTTTCGCTCCCGGTTACGGCTTCACGGCGATTCCGATCGCCCTCCTCGGTCGCAACGGCGCCTTCCGGGTGCTCCTGGCGGCGCTCTTCTTCTCCGTGATCTTCGTCGGCGGCTCGAGTCTCCAGACGCTCCTGAGCGTGCCGGCCGCCATCGTCGATATCATCCAGGCGCTCATCATCCTATTTCTGATCACGGCGGAGTTCTTCAAGCGCTACCGCGTGAGCCTCTCGCTCGGACGCGATCTCAGTGACGAGCCGCGCGGCACGCGTCCGGAGGGTGAGGTCTGATGGCGGGCGCCGGCTTCTTCGCGGGCCTCGCGAACGCGACCGTCAACGCGAGCACCGTCCTCATCCTCGCCGGGCTCGGCGAACTGATCAGCGAGCGCGCCGGCGTTCTCAACCTGGGCGTCGAGGGGATGATGCTCGTCGGGGCACTGACCGGCTTCATCACCACCGTCGTCACGGGGAACTACTGGCTCGGGCTGGGCGTCGCGATCCTCGCGGGCGGGGCGATGTCGCTCATCCACGCCTTCCTCTGCATCTCGCTCAACTCCGATCAGGCCGTGAGCGGGATTATGCTGACGCTCCTCGGCACCGGGCTCACGACGTTCTTCGGCAACAGCTACTCCGGTAACTCCGTCTCGGGGTTCCCCGAGCGCACGCTGCCGCTCATCGGCGACCTCCTCGTCGAGATCCCGGTCCTGGGGCCAGCGCTGTTCCAGAGCACCGTCACCGACTACGCAGCGCTGCTTCTCGTCCCCGTCGTCTGGCTGTTCCTCTACCACACGAACATCGGGCTCGAACTCATCTCGGTTGGCGAAGACCCCGAGACGGCGGACACGATGGGCGTCGACGTGTTCAAGATGCGGTACCTCGCGGTCATCATCGGCGGGGCGCTGGCCGGCGCCGCGGGCGCGCATCTCTCCTTGGCGTTCAATCAGATCTGGTCGGCCTCGATGACCGCCGGCCGCGGGTGGATCGCCGTCGCGCTGGTCATCTTCGCGCGCTGGCGCCCCGAGCGGATCCTGCTCGGCGCGTACCTGTTCGGGCTGTTCAACGCCCTGCAACTCTACTCGCAGGCCCTGGACTTCAGCCTCGGTGCCGGCGCGCCGCTGGCAGGGGTGCTCAACCCGGTTATCGACTTCGTGATGAACCCCACCATTATGTCGACGTACCCGTACCTGGCGACGTTGCTTGTGCTCGTGATCACCGTCATCCGGGCCGAGAACCGGGAGCTCGCCCAGCCCTCCGCCCTCGTCCAGTCGTACAGTCGCGAGACCGACTGAGGTCCGCCGATCGGCAGGGGCTGGGCGACCGTGAAGTCGCCCGTGCACCGGGACCGATCGGGGACTCCGTCACCGGCGTCTCCGTCGCCCGCTAGCCCCGTCGACACACCGTGCGTTTTGTGTGCCACATTCCCACCGATCGGCTCCCGCGACTCCGAAAAACGGCCTTATTGAGAATGTTTATAATCCTGTATCGTAACGTGGTGATGTAATAGCTTGAGCGATTAACACGAAACATTCGTGGAACAAATAAACAAATAATTATAGATACTCGTATACTAATGAGCAAGCAGATACTGACGCGACGAGACGCACTGAAAGCCGCCGGCGGAACGGCCGGCATCCTCGGTCTCGCGGGGTGTTCGGGCGGTTCCGACGGGGGATCCGGCGACGCAACCGAATCGAGCGGTTCGACGGAGACGAGCGGATCGACTGGGACGACCACGTCGAGTTCGGGCGAGGAGGTCAACGCGGCCTTCATCTACCAGGCCGAAGTCGGCGACGTCGGCTGGGACCGCGCCCACGAGGACGCCAGACAGATCGTCACGGAAGAGTACGACTGGCTGAACACGGAGTTCTCGGAGGCGGTGGCACCCGGCGACGTCCAGCGGGTAATCGAACAGTACATCTCCAGCGGGATGGACGTCATCTTCGGGACGACGTTCGGCTATATGGACCCGATGGCGAATATGGCCCCGGAGTACCCCGACACGATCTTCGAGCACTGTTCGGGCTTCCGGACCGAGGAGAATATGGGCCGCTACTACGGCCGGCTCTACCAGGCGCGGTACCTCTGCGGGGTCGCCGCCGGACTGCTGACGGAGACGAACCAGCTCGGCTACGTCGCCGCATTCCCGATTCCGGAGCTCATCCGGCAGATCAACGCCTTCGTCGAGGGCGCACGCAGCGTCAACCCCGACGTGACAGCCGAGGTCAGGTGGACCAACGCGTGGGTCGACCCGCCGGCGGTGACACAGGCGGTGAACGCCCTCACGAGCAACGGCGCCGACGTGATCAACAACCACCAGACGACGACCGCGGCGACCCAGACCGCCGCCGAGAACGAGGCCTGGGCGTTCACCTACACCACCTCGATGGCCGAGGCCGGCGGCGACTACTACGGGAACTCGGCGGTCTTCAACTGGGAGGAGTTCTACGCACCGACGCTGGAAGCCATCCACGAGGGGTCCTGGGAGTCCGATGCCTACTGGGACGGCCTCGACGCCGGTGTGGTCGGCCTCGGCGACTGGGGGCCGCAGGTCCCCGACGACGTGATCAGCGAGGTCGAGACGGTCCAGGAGGAACTCGAGAGCGGCGACCGGACCGTCTGGCAGGACACCGAGTTCGAGGGCGAGTCCGACAGCTTCCTCTTCAGCGAGATGCAGAGCTACGTCGAGGGGGTCAACGGCGAGGTCCCGAGTTCGTAACCTCGGCGTGCCCCAGTTTGGCACATCGATGTGTCGGGCGACACAGCGCTGTGGGGCCTGAGGCCCGATCGACGCGGACCGTTGGCCGACGGGATTTAGATGGGTTCCGCCCGCAGCAGGACCGTGAAGCGAACCATCGACACGCCCGACAACGCCGACGTCCTCGGCCCGTACAGCCACGGAACGACCGACGGATCCGTACTCTACACAGCCGGACAGATCCCGATCACGCCGTCGGGTGACGTGCTCGCCGACGACCCGATCGGCGTCCAGACCGAGCAGTCGCTCTCGAACGTCGAACGGATCCTCGCGGCGGCCGGACTGACGACCGATCACGTCCTCAAGACGACCGTCTATATGACCGACATCGGCGACTTCGACGGGATGAACGAGGTGTACCGCTCGTTCTTCGAGTCGGAACCGCCGGCGCGGACGGCGCTGGAGGTGCAGCGGATCGCCGACGGTGCGGACATCGAGATCGAGGCGGTCGCCACCGTTCCGGACGCGGCGTCCGAGTGAGCGTCTGGGTCGACCCACAAATTATTATTCTGTACTGGTATGGGTGAGTAACGTCAATGAATATGCCGAGCAGATCTGACGAACCCGACAGTATCTCTGACATAATCGAACGAACCGGAGACGCGATCGAATCCGGGCGGTATCCGCTCGCAATCACGAACAACCGCGACCTCTACGAGCTCGAGCGCCGGCGGATCTTCGGGCGGGCGTGGATCTATCTGGGGCACGTCTCGGAGTTTGCGGAGCGGGGCGACTACGCGCGGCGGTACATCGGCGAGGACCCGTTCATCGTGACCCGCGACGAGACCGGGGAGCTTCATGCCTTCCTCGACAGCTGTATGCACCGCGGCGCGCAGTTCTGCACGGCCGAGAACGGCAACACATCCCACTTCAGGTGTCCGTACCACGGGTGGACCTACAAGAACGACGGCTCCCTCCAGGGGATGCCGCATATGGCGGAGGCCTACCAGGACCTCGACGAGGACGAGATCTCGTTGGAGGAGGCCGAACTCGACACCTACCAAGGGCTCGTCTTCGGGCGGATCGCCGAGGAGGGCCCGGACCTCGAGGCGTATCTCGGCGACTTCACGTGGTATCTCGACGTCCTCTTCGGAACGACCGAGGCGGGGATGACCGTCGTGGGCGAACCGCACCGCTGGGAATCGGACCACGACTGGAAAATCTCCGCGGACAACTTCTCGGGGGACTCCTATCACGTGCTCACGACCCACCAGGCCGGCCTCGAAACGGAAAACCTCGCCCGGGGCCCGTGGGAGGAACTCGACGACTTCCCGGCGGCGTCGTATCTCGCGTGTACCGACCGCCACTCGATGGGTTACTACCTCTCCGCGGACGCGGACACGTATATGGGATACCCCAAGGAGATCGCCGATCACCTTGACGACGATCTGACGGCCGAACAGCGGGAACTGTTCGGCCGCTCGGTGTTTCACTTCGGCACGGTCTTCCCGAATATGTCGATCATCCACGGCATCCAGTCCGGCGGGTGGGGCGGGCCGTGGGCCTGCATCCGGAAGTGGAACCCCCGCGGTCCGGGGACGACCGAGACGACCAGTTGGTGGCTCATCCCGAAGGAACTCGCCGACGACGAGTCGTTCCTCGAAGACTCCCACCGCGGCTGGGAGAGCCTCAGCCCCGGCGGCGCGTTCGAGTCCGACGACCTAACCATCTGGGAGGGCATCTCCGAAAGTAGCGGGGCGGTGACGCACGAACTGCGGGACACTCGCGGAAATATGCAGCAGGGGATCGGCGCGATGACCGACGAGGTGGAGCCGATCGACGATCCGCTGCACGGCCCCGCTGAGGTGACCTCGAAGGGACTGTACTTCGACGAGCGCAACTCCCGGACGATGCTGCGGTCGTGGTACGAACTGATGCGCGAGGACGGGGAGGGGTCGGCGTGAGCTCACCGCGGCCTGCGACGGCGACGACCGTTGACGCCGAGACCCAGCATCGCGTCGAGCAGTTCCTCTACCGCGAGGCGGAACTGCTCGACACCTTCGCGCTGGAAGAGTGGTTCGAACTGCTCGACGAAGACGTCCGGTTAGAAGTTCCCGTCCGATCGGCTCGCCACCCGGGCTCCGAACGGCCGGAGTTCAGCGAGGAGACGAACTATCTCAGGGAGGACTACGAGATGATCCGTGAACGGGTCGGCCGGCTGGCGAAGGAGTACGCCTGGTCGGAGAACCCCCGTTCGCGGATCAGACACGTGATCGGCAACGTCCGAGTGTTGGAGACCGATGGAGACGAACTGACCGTCGCCAACAACCAACACGTGTTCAGGAGCTACGGCGACACGCCGGATCACGATCTGCTCTCCGCGCAGCGACACACGACGCTCCGCAGAGAGGGACCTGCCGGTGCCGACGGCGAGTGGAATTATACAATCGGCCACCGGACCGTCTACCTCGATCATGCCGTATTGAACACGAAGAATCTGACGCTCCCGCTGCTCTGACGATGTCCGAGGAACACATCGTCGGCGGCACGCGGCGGACTGCCGAACGGCGACTCGTGGCCGGTGAGGAGTCGGTCGTGGTCAGGAAACTCGTCTCGAAAGGCGAGCGCCTGGAGATCGACGACGGCGAACGGAGCGTTAAACTCGACGCGCTCCTGCTGGAGGGGCTCTCCTGGCAGCGCGATCGGGACGCGATCGACGACCGCATCGACTCGGACACGGGAATTGCCACAGACCCGGCCGCCGAGGCCGTCGAGGACCCCGACCCGGCGGATCCCGACGACGCGATCTCTGTCTCCAGCGAGTACGCACACGTGCTTGTCGCGGATGTGGCGACCCCCGCAGGCGATGCTCTCGTCGTTACGGCGCCAGGGCGGGGGAGTACGACTGTCCTCGGCATCCGATCGCTCCGCGACCTTGCGGCCGTCAAGGACACCTTCGCGTTCTCCGTCTGGTTCCGGACCCCCTTCGGGCCGGAGGACACCCCGGTCGAGGGGCCGCTGTAGCGATGCTGCTCTCCGGCACCGTCGTCGCCGACCACCGGACCGTGATCGACGAGGGGGCGGTGGTGGTCGTCGACGACAAGATCGCGGCCGTCGGTCCCGCGGCCGACCTCCGCGAGGAGTTCCCCGACCACGAGCACCGGGCGTTCGACCTCCTCACGCCGGGGTTCGTCCAGACCCACGTCCACTCCGTGCAAAGCCCGGGACGCGGTCTCGCGGACGACACCGACCTCTTCGAGTGGCTCGAGGATCACATCCTCCCGATCGAGGCGGGGCTGACCGGCGACGAACTGGCGTTGGCGTCGACGCTCAGCTACGTCGAACTGCTCACCAACGGGACGACCTGCTGTATCGATCACCTGACGGTCGATCACGCCGCTCGGGCCTTCGAGGCCGCGGCGGAGACGGGCATCCGCGGGGTGCTCGGGAAGGCGCTGATGGACCGCAACGCGCCAGACGGACTCCAGGAGCCGACCGAGGCGGCGCTGTCGGAGACGCGCTCGCTCGTCGAGCGGCATCACCGTTCGAACGGCGATCGCCTCCGGTACGCCGTGACGCCGCGGTTCACGCCGACCTGCTCTACGGCCTGCCTCCGCGGGGCCCGCGAGATCGCCGACGACTACGAGGCGGTGCGGATCCACACGCACGCCAGCGAACACGACTCCGTCATCGAGAACGTGACCGCCGAGCGCGGGATGGGCGACGTGGAGTGGCTCCACGAGGTGGGGCTCACGGGCGAGGACGTCGTGCTCGCGCACGTGATCCTGACGAGCGAACGCGAGCGCGACCTCCTCGCGGAGACGGGCACACACGTCGCTCACTGCCCCTCCTCGAATATGAAGGTGGGCGCGGGCATCGCGCCCGTCGTCGACTACCTCGATCGCGGGATCAACGTCGCGCTCGGCAACGACGGCGCACCGGTCAACAACACTCTGGACCCGCTCGCCGAGATGCGGCAGGCCGCGCTGCTCCAGAAGGTCGCCCACGAGGACCCGCGGGTGCTGCCCGCGGAGACGGCGTTCCGGATGGCGACCCGCAACGGGGCGGCTGCGGCAGGATTCGAAAACGTGGGCGCGCTGCGGGAGGGCTGGCGCGCCGACGTCGTTGGAATCCGAACGGACACGAGTCGCGGCGTCCCGCTTCACGACGTCTACTCGTATTTGGTCTACGCGGCCACCGGCGAGGACGTGCGGTTCACGATGGTCGACGGCGAGGTCGTGGTCGAAGACGGGGCCGTGGTCAGCGTCGACACGGAGAGGGTCTATCGTCGGGCCCGCGAGGCGTTCGAGGGGCGCTCGTGGGGCGCGTGAGTCGCAGCCGGTTCCGCGCCTCCGCGCGATCAGTCATCGTCGTGATCCGCCTTCGCGACGACCGGCTCGGACTCGAACGTCGACTCAACGGGTGCGGTTCCGAAGACGCCGACGAGCTCGGCCATCTCGGTTCCGTTGTTCCGAACTCGGTGTTCGGTCTCGGCCGGGATCACAGTCAGCGACCCAGCCGAGACGGTGGTCGTCTCTTCGCCGATGGTCGCTTCGACACTGCCTGTGAGTACGAACAGGAGTTCGGCGGCGGCGTCGGTGTGTGTCCCGATGCGATTCCCCGGCTCGATCTCGTTGTAGACGACGGTGAACTCGGTCGCCGCCGCAGTCGTCCCGCCGGGGCGATCGGGACTGAAGGGAAAGCCCGCCAGCCAGCGCGCCGCGGGTTCGCCTCCGTCGACGGCGTCCAGATCCAGTTCATCGAACCGCACCGTCTTCGGTTCCTCCATACGCGGCGCTCGACGCACAGCCGCATAGGTGTTCGGTGCCTTTAGAGATCGCGACGCCCGAGATCGCTTGACCCGCGGATCACTCGACCACGACGTCGACGTACGATGCACTCTCAACGTCGACGAGCCCCTCGTTCGTCAGCCGCAGTGCGGGGATGACCTCCAGCGAGAGGTAGGTCACCTCCAGGAGCCCACCGGGGACCGACAGCCCGATTTCCACCGCCGCCTCGGCGACGGCCTCGAACGACCGGGCCGTCTCCACGAGTGGTTCGTCCGAGAGCAGTCCCGCCCTCGGCAGCGGAAGCGTGGTGATCGCCTCGCGTTCGGGATCGAAGACGGCGATGCCGCCGCCGATCTCACGGAGATGATTCGCGACCGCGGCCATCGACTCGTGGGTGACACCGGCCACGATCAGGTTGTGGGCGTCGTGGGCGACGGTCGTGCCGACCGCGCCGCGGTCGAGCCCGAGGTTGTGAACGAACCCGCGGCCGACGGTACCGGGCCCGCCGTGGCGTTCGATCACCGCCATCGGCAGGATGTCCGCCTCAGTATCGCCGACCAGGACGCCGTCGGGCGCATCGGCCGTCTCGATTTGCACCGAGGCGATCCGCTCCTCAGTCCGGAAGCTGCCGACAGCGGATTCGACGCGAACGTCCACGGGACCCGGCCCCGGGTGTTCGATCGCCAACTCGGCGGGCGTCACGGGGTCGAACGAGACCGTGTCGGTGGGGATTGCGGAGTCGGTCGGCGGCGAGTCTGCCACCGGATCGACGACGCCGTCGACGATCACGTGGTTGACCGACCAGGACTCCAGCTCCGAGAGCAGCACCAGGTCCGCCGGAGCGCCAGGTTCGATCCGGCCGAACGGGAGGTCGTACGCCTCGGCCGTGTTGATCGTCGCCATCTGGACCGCGGTGACCGGATCGACGCCCAGTTCCATCGTCCGCACGACGGCCTCGTTGATCCCGCCGCGTTCGAGCACGTCGACGGGATTGCGATCATCGGTGCACAGCGAGAGGCGGCGCGGATCAACCTCGTCAACGAGATCGACCAGATCCGCGAGGTTCCGGCTCGTCGATCCCTCGCGCAGGTAGACGCGGAACCCGGTTTCGGCCTTCGCTCTCGCTTCGTCGAGCGCGACGCTCTCGTGGTCCGTGTCGAGATACCGAGCGAGTTCCTGGAGGTCGTCACCGGTCATGCCGGGAATATGTCCGTCCACGGTCAGATCCCGGTCGCGCGCCGCCTCGATCTTCGCGTGGACCGAGTCCTCGCCGGCCAGCACGGCGGGCAAGTCCATCACCTCGCCGAGCGCGACGGCCCGTTCGCGGCCGAGCAGATTCGCGGCCGCGGCGGGGTCCACGATCCCACCGGCGTCCTGCAGTTCCGTCGCCGGGACCGACGACGGGACGGTCAGCCGCGGTTTCAGCGGCGTCGCGTCCGCGTCGTTGTCGAAATCGCGGACGCCGGCGGGCCCCAGCACGTTCGCGATCTCGTGGGGATCGTGGATCACACTCGTCACGCCGTGGGGGATGACCGCCGCCCCGTACGCCGGGAGCGGGACCATCGAGAGTTCGACGTGCGTGTGGGCATCGATCAGTCCGGGCGTCACGTACTCGGCTTCGAGCACCCGGTCAGCCGGGCGCTCTGCGAGCGCCACGATCTCGCCGTCGTCGATGGCCACCGCGCCCTCCGCGGCGACGCCGGTGGTGACGTCGACGACCGTCCCCCTGACGAGGAGATCGACCGCGTCGGTCGAGTCAGACATCGTCGGCACTCTCGCGTCGCTGATCCAGCGCGGATTTGACTTTCTCGGGCGTGATCGGCAGATCGGTGATCCGGACGTCGACAGCCCGGCGGATCGCGTTGCTCAGCGCCGGCGGGACGGCGTTCGTCGGAACCTCGGCGACGGACTTCGCGCCGAAAGGGCCCGTCGGCTCGTGGGTCTCGACGAGGATCGGCGTCAGCGGCGGCTGGTCCGCCGTTCGTGGCATCCCGTAGTCGCGGAAGCCGGCGACGTTCGGTCGGCCCTCCTCGTCGAAGGTGAGCTCGCCGCCGGCCGCTAGCTCGTAGCCCATATGCATCGCACCCGTGATCTGTCCCCTCGCAAGGTCCGGGTTGATCGCGACGCCGCAGTCGACCGCACAGACGAGTTCGTGTACCTCGAACTCGCCGGTCCGCTCGTCCACCGTCACGTCGGCGAACTGCGCGGCGAACGGCGGCGGCGACTCGTCGGTGCTGTGGCTCGCCTCCCCCATCACCTGCTCGCGGACGTCGTCGCCGTAGATCGACGCGTACCCGAGATCCTCCAGTGTGACAGATGCCCCGCTCGATTCGGCGTGTACCGCCCTATCGTGGGCGACAAGGTCGTCGACCGGTTCATCGAGCAGCCGCGCGGCGACGGCGAACAGCTGGTCGCGGGCCTCCGTCGCAGCCTTCCTTACGGCTTGTCCGGTCACGTACGTCGTTGAGGAAGCGTACGCGCCGTAGTCGAACGGCGAGACGTCCGTGTCCGACGGCTGCACGAGGATGTCTTCGGGGCGGGCCCCAAGCACCTCGGCGGCAATCTGAGCCATCACGGTATCGGCGCCGGTGCCGAGGTCAACGGCGCCCGTCTGGAGGATGAACGAGCCGTCCTCGTTCATCTTGATGTGCGCGGCACCAAGTTCGTCGCCCGGAATGCCGCTGCCCTGGGTGGCGAGCGCGACACCGCAGGCCCGGTGGCGGTGGTCTTCCGGCGGCTGGTCGACGTCGTCCCACCCGATCGCCGCCTTGCCGCGCTCGATGCACTCGTCGATGCCGCACGAGCGGATCCGCCGACCGTGGCCGTCGCCCGGTTTGAGAATCGCCGATGCGGTCTCGACATCGCCCTCTCCGATCAGGTTCCGCCGCCGGAACGCGATCGGATCCATTCCGATCTCCCTAGCGACTTCAGCAATGTGCGTCTCGACGGCGAAGTGGCCCTGCGGCGCGCCGTACCCTCGCATCGCGCCCGCGACGGGGAGGTTCGTGTGGACGGCCGTGGCGTCCAGCCGGAGGTTCGGCGTGCCCGCGTACAGTGGAAGCGGCTTCTTACCGACCGAGACGGCCGCAGTCATCCCGTGCGGGCCGTAAGCGCCGGAGTTGGTTGTAACCGACATATCGATCGCCTGGAGGTCGCCGTCGTCGGTCACGACGCTCCGGATCCGACCCCTAGATGGTCGCCGAAAGCGCATCGCGTGGAACTCCTCGGCGCGGGTCGCTTCCAGTTTGACCGGCCGATCGGCGGCGATCGCAAGCGCCAGCGCGATCGGTTCGATCACCATCGACTGCTTGGAGCCGAACCCGGCCCCGATTTGGGGTTTGGTCACGCGGACGTCGCGGATCGGGACGTCGAAGAGGTGCGCCAACTGTCGGCGCACGTGATAGGGGACCTGGGTACTCGAGACGAGGTGGTACCGGTCGTCCTCGTCGCGGCGCGCGATAGTCGTATGCGGTTCGGGCACGCAGTGGGACTGATACGGGGTCTCCCACGTCGTTTCGACGACGGACCGGTCGTCGCGCTCGGCCGCCGCGGCGAAAGCCGCTTCGACGTCTCCGATCTCCCCCGCGAGGTGAGCCTCGACGTTTCGGTCGTAATCCGCGCCCGGCTGGACGTTTTCCACCGCGTCGGGGTCGTGAATCCGCGGCGCGTCTTCGCCCACTGCGACGTCGGGATCGAACACGGCCGGGCGCTCCTCGTATGTGACGTCGATCGCCCGGGCGGCGGCGCGCGCGGTGCCGGTGTCCGCAGCGGCGACAGCGGCGATCGGGTCGCCGACGTACCGGACGTGCCGTCGGAGCGCGCGCAAATCCCTCGGCGATGGTTCCGGATACGACTGGCCCGCCGAGGTGTAGGGTCCGTCCGGAACCTCCGGCGAGTCCGGCGTGAGGACGGCGTAAACCCCCTCCATCGCCTCCGCGTCGCTCGTGTCGATGTCGGTGACGACCCCGTGGGCGATGTCGGAGCGGCGGACGGCGGCCTCGGCGAGGTCCGGGAACCGCCCTCCGTAGTCGGCGGTGTACTTCGCCTCGCCAGTGACGATCTTCCGCGCGTCGCGTTTCTCTGCGGCGGTCGACACCGCGTCGCGTCCGGCCGCGCTCGATACGTCGTCCGGCGTATCGCCATCTGCCGAGTCGGGTTTGGAACTCGACGTCGACGCGGCGTCCTGATCCCCGCCCGGACCGTCCGGCCGACTCATTCCTGGACTCCTTCGTAATCACAGGCGGTACACTGTTTCCTTTGCCGGCCACCGTCGGTCGCCGCATCGGAACGGTCGCCGGCAGCCAGTCGGTCCGCCGCGTCGACCACTGCGGACACGATATTTTCGTACCCGGTGCACCGGCAGAGATTCCCCGAGAGCGCCTCCCGGATCTCGGCCTTCTCGGGGTCGGGATTCTCAGCGAGCAGTGCCTTCGTCCGCATAATCATTCCCGGGGTGCAGAAGCCACACTGGAGCGCCGCGTTGTCGACGAACGCCGCCTGAATCGGATGAAGGTCCGCTTGAGTCCCCAGATTCTCGATCGTCTCCACCGCGCTTTCATCCGCTCTCGCGGCCGGCCGGATGCACGATTTCACCGCGTCCCCCTCGACGAGGACGGTGCAGAACCCACAGTCGCCGGTTTCACAGCCGCGCTTCGTACCGGTGTATCCGGCCCGCCGGAGGACGTCCAACAACGAATCGGATCGGGAGGCGTCAAGTATGATCTCCTCGCCGTTCAGCGTGAGTCGGATCTCCATCTCACACGCTCCCTCGCATGGTTCGGCGGCCGCAGCGACCGGTTCGTTTCATACACGCAGTGCTATATGCACGTTTTTTAACCTTTCTATCAAAATTACTGGAATATATCTCACAGATTCTATTACAAGTGCCTGAGTAGCTAATTAAGAGACTTACCGGAGAAGAAGCTAAAAATCAGGTTTGAAGAAGTTTTTCGGGGTGATGGCATACCTGTGGTACATCTCCCACTCGTTCCGGAATCGAGGGGGGGTAGTTCACCTCCCCACCGATGCCGGGGATCTCACCCCTTTATTGGCTGTTCGTTTATATATACACCAAATAATACTGTATTATTCAATCTGAATTCGATAATCAAAAACGATCGAGAGGAAGATTTATTAAATTGTGCCCGTGATCAATCTTCGGTAAGAGCACTACTATGCGAGTCAGTACCGCTTTCAAAGAGTTATCAGAGGTTCTCGGACGACTGGAATCGTCCGACACTGTCATCCAACACGCTGGGATCGATCAGGACCTATCGGACTCCGATACATCTGTCACTGCCGATCTGGTCGTCGATGTTCCGATTCTGTCCGAGGCGGACGACGACGTCGTCTCAATCGAACTCGCCGACGCGACCGTCCAAGACGGCAGCGTCGCCGTCGAATTGTCCGTTGCGGTCTCGGGCGAGTCGATCGGACCGGCGCCGACTGCGGAACCCCGGGCGGCCGACGCCGACGGACGCCCGTCCGCGTCCGCTGCCGTCCCCGAGTACAAGGATCCAGAAGCCCTGGAGGCTGTCTACGAGCAGTACGACACCTTCCCGGAGATGACCGACGCGCTCAACGTCGACGTGACTTCCGAGACCGTGCGACGACATATGGTCAAGCACGACATTCACGACCCGGCGGACGACACGCCGCAGTCGTATGCCGACGCAATGGCTCGCAGCGACATGTCGGTCAGCCGCGACGCGGACGGGTCGGAAGCCTCGACCGTATCGACACAGTCGAAGGAGTCGACTTCGACCACGGCCGACGCCGATGCGGAGGGGGCCGCCCGCCCCGAGGCGGATTCGGACGGCGAGTCGGCCGCACAGAGCGCCGTCACCGACGGCGGAAGCGCGTCGGCGGACACCGACGCGGAAGACCGGCCACGGACGCACCGACCGGTCGGTGACGTCCTCGCCGAGGCCTCCCCCGGGCAGGAGAGTGGGGTGTCGAATGCGGACGTAGAGCTTCCCGAGCGGTTGACGGTCGCCGATCTTACCGAGGCCATCAACCGATCTCGGACGATACACGAGGTGGCCGGACAGGTCGATCTGTCCCAGTCGACGGTCAGACAGTTGCTCCAGTCTTCGGGCCTCATTCACTTCGTGTCCAGTCCGCTGGCAGCCGATCAGCTCACGGCCTCGCCCGACGAGGTACTCCGCCGACTCAACGGGGCCGAGTGATTGCTCGTTCCCATTTCCGTGGTGCGAGACGATAGCCTCGAACGGCGGTACGCCGCCGGTGTCGGTGTCTCACCGGCACCCAAACCCGGCCCGCAGACGGCGCCAGCGGTCGGAGGGAACCGCTAATGGCGACCGAGTCCTTCGAGTACGCCCGTCCCACGTCCATCGACCGCGCACTGGAACTGCTGGAGGCACATCCTGGTGCAGAGGTGTTGGCCGCCGGACAGAGTCTCCTCCCGGCGCTCCGACAGGGCGACGGTGGCCCGACTGCGGTCATCGACATCGGGGCCATCGAAGCGATGCGCGGGGTCGAGTGCGGCGATGACGTCGCGGACGTCGGCGCCCTGACGACGTACGCGACCGTCCACAAGCACTCCGAACTCGGGGAACACGTGGGAGCACTTACGGAGGCCGTCGGCAAGTCCGCCGACACCCAGGTCCGCAACACAGCAACGATCGGCGGCAACCTCGTGACCCCGTATCCCGTCTCGGACCTCTCGGCCGCGGCGGTCGCTGGCGACGCGACGCTGGTCGCGCGCAGCCGCGACGGCAAGCGACACATCGACGCCGAAACGGCGCTTACATCACCACGAGCGGGTCTCGCTGGCGACGAACTGCTCACTCGGATCACGGTTCCACTCCACGAGCAAAGCACCGGGAGCGTCTACTGCAAACGGCCGAGTCCTACCTCGCGTTACACGCTCGTCGGCGTCGCTGCACACGTCGCCGTCGAAGACCGGACGGTCGTGACCGCTCGGATCGCTGCGACGGGCGTCTACGACCGCGTCGTACGGCTCGAAGCCGTTGAATCCGCTCTTATCGGTGGAGATATAGACGATGTCCTCGTGAGCGACCTCGCGTCGCGAGCGGGTTCCGACCTCGATCCATCAAGGTTGGTGGAGGATACCGAGGCATCGGCCTCGTATCGGGCCTATCTCGTCAAGATACAAACGAACCGGGCTCTCGATCAGTCACTTAAGCAAGCCACTGAATAAAACCGCTTTCACGGCATATCCGCGGCTGCCGTTAGCGTCACTGTTACGCCTTAACCAACACTTGGTGCGAACCTCCGAGTGTGTTGGTTAACATCGACTGACGGATTCCGGAAATCGTTCCGGAAGCGGACGATGACGGACAACAAGCTAGAATGTGGCGTTGAGGACGCTTTTCGAGCCTGTTTGCTGGAGCCCGGAAGTGACACGCCGTCGCTTATCGGATTCGGATGCCCAGTGGATTGGTGAATAACAAATGTCGTTCACCATCGACTTCCTTGACGACGGCCGCATCCTAGAGTGGGAGGCAACCGCCGACGGCGCCGTCGCGACGGAGCGCGATGACACGTAGCGAGCGGAGCCAACATCTTCAGGGGTGGTCTGACCGCCAATATGGCCCTGTCTATTCACTGACTACGACTCGTCTGGACGTTCCACCGCTTCCAACCCCGCTTCGATCACCTCTCGATACGCCTCACTCAGACTGTCCATATCGGCAGCCTCCTTGTAGTCCTTCACGCGTCCAGCCAGCGTGTGGCTGATGTCGATGTTTGGTCTCATCGTCCAAAAGACCTTTAGTCAGATAATGACAAGAAACTGTTGTCGTGAGGCGAACCAACACCTTCGCGGTCAGACCGCTTACTGACGGCGATGAGCGGCTACTCCGCAAGTTGTTGGACGCCTCCGCCAGTCTCTGGAACGAACTAAACTACGAACGTCGCCAACAGTTCTTTGATGGCAAGTCAGTGTGGGACACCGCCGACTACCGGAAACAGTACGTCGGTGTCCTCGGCTCTGCCACCGCTCAACAAGTAATCCGCAAGAATAAGTCGGCGTGGAAGTCGTTCTTTGCTGCCCGTGAAGACAGCGAGGATGCCGCTCCGCCCGGTTACTGGGGTAGCGAAGACGCTGGACGTGAGCTACGTACGTTTATCCGGAACGACCAGTACACGCTTGAGCTCGGCGAGCGGAGTCGAGTCGAGATCCCTGTAGGGCAAGATCTGAAAGAGAAGTACGGACTCGGATACTACGAGCGACTCCGTCTGGAACTTGTTGGGAACCCGAAGTGGGACGGCGAGAAAGGGCAGCTGGAAATACAGTACGACGAAGTGAGCGACACGTTCAGAGCCTTTCAGCCCGTCACAGTACCAGATTCGCAACGGGATTCACCATTAGCCGACGAATCGGCTGCTTTGGATGTGGGCGCAAACAACTTCGTCGCCTGTACGACGACGACCGGCAAACGGTTCCTCTACGAGGGTCGCGAGTTGTTCGCTGACTTCCGTGAGACGACCGAAGAGATCGCCCGTCTACAATCTAAACTCCGCGAGGGTCGGTACAGCAGTCAGCGGATTCGCCGACTGTACCGTAAGCGAACGCGTCGCCGTGACCACGCGCAGGAAGCACTCTGTCGTGATCTGATGGAACGGCTGTATGATGAGGGCGTAGCAACGGTGTACGTGGGCGACCTTACTGACGTGCTCTCGACACACTGGCACCCAGAAGTCAACGAGAAGACCCACCAGTTCTGGGCACACCGCTCGTTTGTCGACCGTCTCAAAGACACTGCCGAGGAGTACGGAATCCTTGTCGAAGAGCGGTCAGAGGCGTTCACGACGGCAACCTGTGTCGAGTGTGGCGAGCAGGTGGAAACAGAGCGTTATGGCGACGTGTTTCGGTGTTCGTGTGGACACGAGAGCCACGCTGATCTCGACGCCTCACGAACGTTTCTTGAACGGGAGACTGGCACTGAATTCGAGACAGGGTCGATGGCACGGCCCGTGCGCCTCACGTGGGACGACCATGAATGTCGGAGTCACCACGCTCTCCCGAGAGGGCAAGTCCCAACGAGGAGCGCACATACCGGAGTACCGGCGACGGGAAACTTGCCTCCGTGGGGACGGCATAGCCCACAGCCTCACCGGAGGAATCCCACGGTTCAGCCGTGGGAGGATGTCAATACACCCCACGCTTCTACGTCTTCCCTCACGCCCCAGAGGCCGACCCCGACCTTACGATCCTCCAGTCGGTGTACGACCAGCATCCGTCGTCGCCACGACCGAGGAGGTTGCGAGAAAGAACATCGTTCTCTGAAATCCGGAAGTGACACGCCATCGGTTATCCGGAATACCAACTATTGGGTCTACAGGAATGCCGTTCACAATCGACTTCCTGGACGACGGCCGCGTCCTAGAGTGGGAGGCGACCACCGACGGTGCCGTCGTAACAGAACGAGACAAGTACACCCCGCGTTTCTACGTCGCCCCTCGCGACCCAGCTGCCGACCTCGACCTCACGACACTCCAGTCAGTGTACGACCAGCACCCAGACGTCGTCGCGACCGAGATGGTCACGCGACGCCCCGGCTTTCGACGAGACGAGGAGGCCGTTCTCGCAGTCGACGTTGCCCACATCGATCGCGTCACTCCACTCGCCCGGCAAGCGCGCCAGCTGTCGGCCTATCCAGTCGGGGATCTCGCCTGTTTCAACGTGGACTTTTCGCGAGAGTTTCGGTACTGTCTGGAGACCGGCGCCGATCCGACGCCGGCGAGCGAGCTGTCGACGCTTCGGCTCAGCGTCCCGGTGACCGAAACGAGCAACGACGTCTACGAGGAACTGTCCGTCGCCGACGACACCGTCACCGGCTCGCCGATGGAGATCCTGACCGCCGTCCAGGGGGCGCTCGACGCACACGATCCAGATGTCCTGGTCTGCTCGACGAGCGAGATCGTCCCGGCCCTGTACGAGATGGCGACGGACGCCGGCGTCGACGACTTCTCGCTGAGTCGGTGGCCGGACGTCGATTATCAGCAGCTCGCGAGCCGGTCGACGTACTCGAGCTACGGCCGCGTCGGCCACTCGCCGGCGAGGTACAACGTACCCGGGCGGGCAATCATCGACGAGTCGAACACGTTCTTCCACGGGGAGACGAACCTCGACGGCGTCCTCGACCTCGTGTCGCGCTCAAAGAAGCCCGTCCAGGAGCTCGCGTGGGCGTCGATCGGGAACGTCCTCACGGCGATCCAGATCTGTGAGGCCCACGACCGCGGCGTCCTCGTCCCGTGGAACTCCTGGCGCCACGAATTCTACGAGCCGATGGGGACGCTCCACGATGCCGACCGCGGCGGCTTCATCTTCGCGCCCGAGGTCGGCCTCCACGAAAACGTCCACGAACTCGACTTCTCCTCGTTGTACCCGAACATCATCTGTACCCGGAACGTCTCGCCGGACGTCATCCGATGTGACTGCCACAGCGACCGCGACGACGTCCCCGGGCTCGGGTACTCGATCTGCGACGAGCGAGGCTACCTCGTCGACGTCCTCCAGCCGATCATCGACGCTCGCGACGAGATCAAGGCGGCCATCCGTCGCGAGAAGGATCGAGACGACCCCGACGAGGAGCGGTTGGCGGAGCTTGAGGGGCGGTCGGGCGCGCTGAAATGGATCCTGGTCGCCTGCTTCGGCTACCAGGGGTTCAGCAACGCGAAGTTTGGCTGCATCGAGTGTCACGAGGCAATCAATGCGTTTGCTCGCGAGATTCTGCTGACGGCGAAACAGCGCCTGGAAGCCGGCGGCTGGCGGGTCGTCCACGGCATCGTTGACTCCATCTGGGTGACCCCGGATCCCGACGTCGACGACAAGGACCGCAAGGACCTCGAGGCGCTCGCGACGGAGATTACCGAGCGCGTCGAGATCCGCCTCGAACACGAGGCTCACTACGACTGGGTGGCGTTCGTGCCGCAGCGCGAGAGCGACGCTGGCGCGTTGACGAAGTACTTTGGGAAGGTCGCCGGCGACGAGTTTATGATACGCGGGATCGAAGCTCGGCAGCGCTCGACCCCATCGTTCATCGAGGACGTCCAACGGGACTGTCTCGAACGGCTCGACGCGACTCGATCTCCGGACGCCGTACTCGACCGTCTTCAGGACGCCATCGATCGGCTCCACGCTGGAACGGTGCCGGTCGAGCAGCTCGTCGAACGGAATCGTGTCTCCAAGCCGCTGGAGGGATACACGCAGAACACACGGAACGTGGCGGCGCTGAAGCGGGCACGGGACCAAGACCTCGCCATCCACCCGGGACAGAACATCGAGTACGTAGTCGTCGATGACGAGAAAAGCTCGCGAGAGCGGGTCGCGTTGGCCCACGAAGAGATAGAGTCGTATGATGCGTCGTACTACGAGGCGCAACTCGTCAGAGCTGTCGAGAGTGTGCTGGCACCGCTTGGCTGGGGCCGCAGCGAGATCCGGCGGAAGATCGCTGAGACTCGAAAAACGAAGCTGACTGCCTTTACCCTGAATCACGAGGGTTAACCAACATTTCCGGGTATATCGGTTTTGTGTTGGTTAATATCGTTTCCGGCCACGTACTGCTGGGCTCCGGTGCAACCCAATAGGGCCAAGACGAGATTACCTGATCACGGTGGGACGGGGACGGCAGGTAGTAAAGAACACGGCAGCAGGCGACACACCTCTATCGATGTGTTTTGTGCTGGTCCCCAGGGAACCGAGCCGAAAGGTCACGCCACTAGTCGTGGAGAAGTCAACCGCGACTCGAGAAGCGAAGCTAGCCGAAAATACAGACACCCCTCTATCGATGTGTTCCATAGGTGGACGCGAGGTGTTTGACCGAATACAAACGATATCGACATCAATGAATTGGAGAAATTATCGAGTAGCGTTGCTCTATTTGCCGTAAAGCGAATCTATGCTAACGAGAACTGAAACCGGTTAGGAGGAGAGAAAGCCGACACATCGAACACATCGATAGAGGTGTGTGTGAGTGTGTTCTAAAAAGCTAGAAGAAAAGAAAGAAATTCATTTCTCAAGGTTTGGGGATTTAGTCGGCTCGTAGGTACAATTCGAGCGAAGAAGGCTAACGGCAGTGTGAACTGAAGATACTCTCCAGTATCCCTTCCCACCCCATCGACACGGCGAACACATCGATAGAGGGGTGTGTGTCTGTATCCACCGACTGAGTTAACACTTCGTCGGACGTTGGGAATACGATTCTCAACCAACGATTGAATTTTTGAATTCGCGTAGAATCATAACCTGATGCGTATGATCACACTTCGATAGGGGTGGGAATCTTTTTGTAACTTGGTTGTATGGCCTTCCATATGGGAACTGACGACTCCGACCGTTCTCGATCTGATTCGAGAACACCGGAGGATGAGACTATCACGAACACCGATTTCCGTTCTGAATCTACTGAATCGGACGTTTCGGAAGATCTCCCGGATTCGACCCACCCTGAGGACATCTCGGAATCGACGACAACCACCGAGGAATCGGCACAGTCGATCGAGGATATGCTGCTGGAGTTCGACGATGAGGAGGGACTCATTCGAGACCGATCCCTTTTAGATCCGAATTATGTCGTCGAAGAAGACCGGATCGTCGGTCGGGACGAACAACTGCAGGAAGTCACCAAGATGCTCCGTGTCGCCCTCGGCGACAATCGACCGCCGAACCTGTTCCTGTATGGTCCCTCAGGCACGGGCAAGTCGCTCATTACGAAGGCCGTCTGTAACAACATCAGTCGGATCTGTGACTCTCGTGATATCCAGTTCGGGACGATCGAAGTCAACTGCCAGGATCTCGATACGCTCGGCGTTGCAGTGTATGAACTCGTCCAACAGGCTGCAGATGAGGCGAACGTCGATATCCAGGTCCCAAAACACGGCGTCGCGACGAAAGAAAAATGGGACGAACTCTATCGAATCGTCAACGAGAATTTCGATTCCGTCGTCTTCGTCCTCGATGAACTGGATATGCTTGTGGGTCGCCGAGACAAACAAGAGCCGGCGTTCTCCCGACTCTTGTATCAACTCTCTCGCGCCGGCGCAAACAACGAACTGAGTGCCCACGTGTCTGTCGTCGCGATCTCGAATGACACGAAAATGATGGACGCCGTCGGCAGCCGTGCAGTCAGCTCGTTTACGCCAGAGGACGTTCATTTCGACGACTACGACGCGAATCAGTTACAATCAATCCTCCGGCGACGGGAGGATGCATTCTACGAAGACGTCGTTGATGACGATGTGATCCCGCTCGCAGCCGCCTTTGCCGCCCAGACACACGGGGATGCGCGAAAAGCGATTGATCTGATCCGGGTTGCTGGCGAACTCGCCGAACGGGAGGGCGATACACGCGTCCGTGAGGAGCACGTACGAGCCGCACAGGCGAAAGTCGAAAAGAACCGCGTTCTCGAAGTCGTTCGCGGCATCAGTACTCAAAAGAAATTGTGTCTCTATGCGACAGCGGCCGTCGCAGCCGAAACTGATACTGGTGCTGCCCGGAGTACGACGGGATATCGAGTCTACCAGTTCCTCACCGAGGCTATCGATGCCGATCAGTATCACCAAGAAACATATGTGAACAAAATGAAAGAATTGACCACGTATTCACTTGTTGACTTTGAGCGACGGAGCCACGGCCCCAGTTCCGGGATGTTTCTGGAGTTTCAGTTTGCGGAGCGACCGGACACGATTCTGGAAACGCTTCGTGAGGATTCACGACTTGAGATGGTCTCTGAAGACGAGGTCCAGTCCGTCGTCAAAGCCCAGATCAGGAACCAAACTTAGACTTACCTGACACCCCTCTATCGAAGTGTATGTTGGGTCTGATAGCAAATCCCAATTGATAATAGAATAACATTGAGGGATAACTGGATCTTCGCCGTGATGTGTCCCAAACACCCCTCTATCGATATGTAATATGCACTTAGAGGGCTTGAAATGCAGTATTTTTGCATAAGCTGATTTTCTACCCGCTTGACCGATTTCGTAATTCACCCTCATCAGTAGATGCTGTCAGTCCCAGTAGGCACCCCTCTATCGATGTGTTTCGGATGGTCTCATCCGGACACACCCCTCTATCGAAGTGTACACGCAGGGTCGACCATCCCCCCGTCATCGAAGTGAAAATCGGTTCAGTCTCCGGTTCTCTTGATGTTCACCGTTCGAATTTCATTTTGCACACGGGGTGTCCATCAGATCAGCTTCGGACGGAGTGGGATACCCTCCCACCGGGTATGGCAAGGCTCACAGAGCGCGACGAGATTCGATGGGTCGTGAGCTGCTTCGATCTCGTCCTCGTCGAACTCAGAGAACGGGCGGATATGATGCACTCGTGGCGTATATCCGAGTTCGTCTTCGCTACGGCCACACCCCTGGCAGGTTCGATTATCTCGCTCTAAGACCTGCTCACGCCGTTCTTTCCACAACGGTCCATAGTTCGGCGTCGATTCCCAGTCGTAGGTAGCTGTCTCCTGCTGCCACTCCCACTTGCATTCTCGACTACAGAAATGCCGGTCCGCTGATTCGATATCGGACTGGATCCGTTTGATGCTCTCCCCGCAGTACGTACATTCGGTCTGAAGCCGATTTTCTATCTGCCACTGTCCCCTACACTCGTTGCTACAGAAGGTGTTTGTCTGGTCGTTTTTGAGCGTTCTTTCGTATCGTTTGTACTCTGTTCCACAGTAGTCGCATTGGAGGACGATCCTGCCGTCCTCTTGTTCAGACCGCCACTTTCCGTAACACGCTTTATCACAGAAGTGGTGCTCTGCACGCTCTACTACGGACGGCGGTCTTGAAACTGTCTCACCGCAGAAATCACACTCAACCTCGACGGGCATGGTTCGGCCTTTCGCCGACCATTAGCAACCGTCATCACTGATGAATGTCCGGGGTTATTCGTCGGTCGTGTTTAGTTAATACTGCGAGTAATTATTTTGTGTAGGATCTGATTCGTGAGCTTTCGAGTAGTCTCACACATCTGCGTTCCGTTCAGAGTTTGCCGTGTACTAAGTTACTAACCGTAACCGGAAACTCAGTTTCTCCGGTAATTATCGACATTGCAGCTCTTCTACATTGGATATTACTCTGGCGCTTAACTAAACACGACCTATTCGTCGGGGTTGACCGGACCTTTATATTTAGATGTCACCGTTTCTCCTTCCCTCCACTGCCAGTAGTAGTAGCGGTTGTCGTTGATCTCCTTGATCGTGATCGTGGCCTTCGACGGGACGTCGTCCGGCAGATCGTCCGGCCGCTCGTCGACCTCGTCGTCCTCCGACTCCTCCTCGAGGCGGGCCTCGCGAGCTTTGTGCTCTGCCAGCTCCTCGGCATAGCGTGCGACATGCTGGAGCTGGTCTGGCGAGTAGCCGTTGAGCGTGTCGACGATCTCTGTCGGGAGTTCGGCTGGCGGCGTCGGTGGCTCGTAGGACATTAGCGGTCGCCTCGTGTTAACCAACAAAGTGCGTACCGACATAGATTTGTTGGTTAATCGGATTTCGTCCCTTCGCGGGCTGAAGAGTATGAATAGCAAACTATTCAAAAAATAGCAACCCGGGAACGCTGCCGATGTCAAACCAACGGCAATCAAAGAAGCCTCACAATAGAGGGGGTCGATAATTCAATTGGTGCTGTGAAACTCACCATTTGACGACCCACACTGAGCGTCCGGTGTTTGTATTCCATCCTCACCGATATAGTTATAAACACATCGGTGGAATTGGAATATATGAGAGAAGCGGAGCTACGGGTAATCGACTGTTTGCGGGATCAGTCCTACTCTGTTGGCGAATTAGCCGATGCCATCGATAAAAGTCAGAGCTGGACGTCGGAGGTCGTTGGCGACCTCGAAAACGCCCATCTTGTAGACCGAACTGACGGCGTCCAACTGGCCCCAACATACGAAGCATCACTGCTTGCCGAGCTCCTCGACCGCTACGCACTCGAGAACGTGCTGATAGGGACGAAAGAGGACATCTTGGGTGCGCTGCTCGACGGTCCGAAGACGATTTCGGAGTTACAAACACAGGGGTTCGCCAAGTCCACGCTCTACAAGCATTTGAACGAGATCCAGGAGACGGGTGCGATCGCACACACGGACGACGGGTATGCTATCACCGATGACACGCTTCGGTCGTTCCTCGAAGCGAGAACCCGAACGACACCGTTCGAAACCGAATATCGCGCGAACGGCGACCGACTGGTCGCAACGAGCAAGGACACCGTCGATGGGACGCCGACTGCGTTCTCGGCGTTCACTCGCTACGGTGTTGACTATCACCCAGCGAAGACTTACGTCTATCAAGGTGATCGGTCGCTGGGACTCGAGGAGGTTCTGATCCATGCGGTGACCGTCGCTGAGAACAAGAAACAGATGGCGATGGCTGGCGTATTCTATCTGACCCACCGCGCGAGCCTCGACGCCAGCGACCTGTGGCGGCTCGCAAACAGGTGGGAGTGCGTCGAGAAATGGGCAGATCTCTTTGCATACATCGACCAGCGGGAGGTCCACCACGATGAGCTCTTTCTCCCGTGGGAGGAATTCATCGATCTCGCGAACGATTATGGGGTCTATCCGCGCGGCCAACATCCGGAAGATAGCCTTCGACGGGGGCTCGAAGAGCTTGGCGACCACCTGGAGACGCCTGTCGACGTGTATCTTCTCGGAGGCGGCAACCTCATTCTGCGTGGGTTGAAAGATTCGACGAAAGACGTCGACATCGTCGTTGAGGACGGACAGACGTTCTTTGCAATCGCCGAAGCGCTTCAGGACCTGGGATACGAGGAGCGTAGTGACTTGGAAGCGGCATACAACCAGCTTGATCCCAGTATTGTGCTGGAGAAGGAAGGGTTTCCGCGCTGGGATATTTTCGTGGAGGCGGTCGCCGGCCAGCTCCAGTTGACGCCGGCGATGATCGAGCGGTGCGACCAATCATTCGAGTACGGCGATCTTCACGTACATCTGCTCTCGCTGACCGATATCTTCGTGTTCAAATCGATTACGGAACGCGAAGGCGATCTCGAAGATGCCGCACTGATCGCCAGACAAGCCGACCTCGACTGGGAGAGCATCTTCCGAGAGATCAAGACCCAGGAAGATCGCACTGGCCAATTCTTCTCGTTTGCTGTGCTCGATACGCTCGATGTCCTCGACGAGCGACACAATATTGTCACGCCAATCACGGACCGGCTCGTCTCGTACTGTCTCGAGAACGCGCTACTCGTCTCGTTGGACGCCCCGAAAACAATCGAAGACCTCCGAGAAGAGCTGGATTTCCCCGATCACCAGATCTACAACAAACTCCGGAAGCTCGAAGAGGAAGGACAGATCACCGTCGATCGTAGCGGTCGGCTCAATACGTACCAGCGAGCTGATTGACCTCCTCCTCCGCGTTTACGCGGAGGAATCCCACCACGGGATTTCAGGCCGAGTGTAGCGGCCTGTTGGTTTCAAGACGCATACGGTCCACGCGTCTCCTGCTGGGTTTCAGCATCTGCGTGGCTGTCTTGTGGCCCGGTCAAAGAGGCCCCATCCGTAGCCGAGTCATCGTCACCGGCCTTCTGCCCGGAATTCCGATCGCTTCGGCGGTGACTCTCTCCACTACGGTAGCGGTCTGCAATGTTTATTGCCCCGTTCACATCGGCTTGGTACTCACCAACCCAACAGCCGTCGTTCGAGCATCTGAACGTCGCCTGTCGTGGCCGGAAGCCATGTTCACCGCAGGCGTGGCACGTCTTCGACGTGTTTCGGGGATTCACCGTTGCGACGGGAATCCCCGATTCGGCGGCTTTGTAGCGAATCTGTGCGTGAAGCTTGGCAAAGCCCCACCCGTGCAACCGTCGATTCATATACTCGCCGTAATCTATGTTCTCGCGGATGTCCGTCAAGTCTTCTAGCACCAGCACCGGGTTCTCGACGGACTTGGCGTACTCAACTACCTCGCGCGTCACACGGTGGAATATGTCGTCGATCCGGTCCCATAGTGCGTCACCGTAGGACGCTGCGATTCGCTCACTGCCGCGCTGCTGAAGCCGTCGCTTGGCGGTGAAGTAGGTTTTGCGGAGCCGACGAACGGCCTTGCCGTCGTCGGCCCACAGGCGGGGGCGAACAGGAGAACCAGAGTCGTCGCGGTGACACACCGTGACAAGACTCGCTTCTCCAATGTCCACGCCTATCGGCGTCCGCTCGTCAGCGGATGCCTCGGATTCGTCCTCCACATCGCGGGTCGCGGTGATGTGGAGATACCACGTTCCGTCCCGCTCGAACAGCCGGCTTTCACCCGTCTCGGCGTCGTCTGCGTACAATGCTTCGAGCCACTCCCGCTGTTCGGGATTGGCTCGTGCCGGAATCCAGAGGTGGTAATCCTCGTGATGCGGGATTTTGACGTACCACTCGATAGCGTTCTGTGGCTGATGGTCAAGTTGCAGTCCCTCGTTGGTGAAGCGTACCGGGTGGTCGTCGTGAAGCTCGTCGGCGTCGTAGCTGTTGTGAAGTTGTGGGACGTACTGCTTGAGGGCGTTTTTCGCGTAGCCGCTCAGGTCGTACTCGACAACCACGTCGTTGGCAGCTGCCTGTGTGTCACAGCCAGCGGCGAAGGCGGCCTGAAGTGCCCTCTGATAGGTGTCTCGGGTTTCCCGAAGCTTGTGCTCCTTGTGTGCGTTTGGATCGACAAGCTTCAGCTCTAGTGTTTTCGTCACGTCACCCATCGTCGCCGTAGTAGAGACGTTGGCCTTGAGAGATATACCTTCTAGCCATACAGAGTGAAAGTAAAAGGTGAGAAAATTCGGCTACGGAGTAAAACGGCCGATTGTCAGATTCTGCTGTCCCCTTGATCCCCGCTTGTCCGCTCTCCGGCTCTGACAGGGTGTAGATCTCTTGTCACTCACGGGAAGAGGAGAAGAAGCTTGGAATCTCTATCAGCGGTCGCCTCGTGTTAACCAACAGAGCCCGTATCGGCATAGATTTGTTGGTTAATCGAGTACCATCCCGTCACGGGCGGAAGAGTACGAATAGCAAACTATTCAGAAATAGACGTGCCGGGTATTGTTGAAACCCTCAGGTAGTGATATGTTTTAGCGGTCGTGCTGAATATAGAGCGTGAATTGATCGCTCGACAGCGAGAACTGAGTCTGATGGAAGTACGTTAGCGGTGCTCGTCGACCCACTCGCAGAACGCCTCGAAATCGGATGCCCCGGCGTCTTCGGCGATATTATGGAGGGTACCGATACTGATCGAGTCGTGGGCCGGGACAGTCACAATCCGTGGATCAGTAGTGTCGTGGCTTTCCGGTGGGTCCCACCGAAGAATCAGATGGTCGCCTGTCGTTCGGACGTGCCGAAAGCCACCGACGTTCACGAGGACTTTGTATATGTCTTGACCGGAGAAATCCCGCGTCACCATCGCTACTGCAACGCATCGGGGAGGTCGTCGTCCTGCGATCGGGCTACGTCGGGATCGACGCCGAGGTCCCGAATCTCCTCGTCGGTCGGCGGGTGACCACCTTCCCCTTCCACTGCCTCGACGACGGCGTCGAGGTTTTCGAGCGCGGCACTGCGACTCTCGCCCTGGGCAGTCACGTTCGCACGGAGATCACGAGCGGTCCACTGCCCGTCCGGGTTCTTGAGCAACCGGATCTCTCGGTCAGGCCCCTCCGAATCAGCCGGGTCCGCTCGTGCCATACAGCTTGGTAGCCCGCCAAGGTGGAAAACGCTTCGGGCGCATCGACCGTTCCGACGGAAATGACTGATTGATACGCATCCTCTATACAGCAGTCCCTTCAACACCTACTCAATCGCTGTCAGAACCGGCGTGACCGATACAGAGGCTAGAGTCAGCTCGAACAGGAGGGAGTACCATCAGTCTGTTCGTTGATCGTACTGTCTGACCAGCACCCGGAGCCACCAGAGTTTCAGGCTGATGCTGGCCACAACGCCGAGTGACGCTCCCGTGGGTGACTGTCGCCACGCGGCGTATAGTGCGTAGATGAACCCGAGCGCGCCAGCAGTGTTACAGACGTTCGGGTACCCGAGGCCGACGGTCCGGTTGGTCCGCTCTCTGACCCACCACCGCTCGGCGAGGATCGCGCGGGTCATCCACGCGTCCTCGGTGTCGGGTGGCGAGAACAGGAACGGATTGATTGCCGTCCACACGAGTGCGGCAGCGAAAAGCCGCCAGTTACGGCGATATATTGAGTAGACGATGATAGCGCCCGACGGGACACGTGTCCAACCGCTCCATGGATTCGAGTGACGGGCCCAGAATTTGTCTTCGAACTGCGCAGGAACACCGGCGATCATACTCAGTGGGTCGAGAGCAGCATACATAATCCTGTTCGGAACCGACGTCTCCGCATGCCTACGTGCTGGACATGCGCGTTCTATTCAGCACGCCATTCTTATCAAGTTCTGAGGGTTTCAACAGAGTCAGGTGCCGTTAGACGGCGTCCGGACGGGGCGCGTTCTCGTACTTGACTATCTTCTCGGGCTTATCGGCGATGGTGTCGTAGATCTGCTGAAGCGTCTCTTCAGCGGCGAGCAGATTGTGCGTCTCCAAGAACTCGCGGCCGTCTTCGGTGAGGCCGTAGAACTTCCAGGGATACCCCTGCCGGTGCTGGTCGTCGTCCAGGGCGACCTCCGTGACGATGCCGGCGTCGATCAGCTTCTGGATGTGCTTGTAGACGGTCGCATCGCTCACACTGGGATTGAGCTCCTCGAGTTCGTACATCGATGGGAGCTGTTGGGGGTGAGCGAGAATATCGCTGATAAGCGAAAACCGTGTCTGCTGTGTAATGAAGTGGATGACTTCCCGTGGTGTCGTGTCGTCACCGACACCCGAACCAGCCTCCATAACGATGTATTCGACCGGGCGTAGTAAAGTAGTTTACCCGAGAGTAAACTACCGAGCCGACTCACTATGATGAGTGTACCGCCAAGCGAGTAGGACAGGATAATTCACTGGTCCTCACGCTCTTCCCACTCCGGACGTGGTGTCGGGGACGGGAGTTCGTCAACCTTAGTTCGAAGTTCGTCCTCTGTCGTCCACGGGAAGCACCGTTCGTGGAGTTCGAATTTACGGAATTTGTTGAGATGGACCCAACTGTACGTTGCCGGCTCTTCGTCCTCATTTGTCCGGTCGTCGATCACATCCCACACCTCTTGTTCGTCGATGTCGAGACCGCTTTCTTGGGCGCGATCAACGAGCGACTCGATTTTTGCTTGGACGTCATCCTCCGACAAATCGTCTGCGAACGCAATCTCAAGGGCGGCCTGAACGACGTGCTGTGTCGAATCAAAGTTCTCGTCAGTCGCCCACGCGTAATCACGTGGGAACACGTACGATTTGTCGAAATACGGTGGGTCATCAATCTCGCCCAATTCAGGCGCCTCCCCACCACTCTCCTTCTCGAAGACCCCGACGATGTAGTCGCTGTACGTCGCGAGCAACGAAAACATAATATCGAACGTATTGAGCCGGTCAGTCGGGAGTTCAAGGAGGTCACCCATGATCGGATAGGCACCGAGCTGCTTCGTGAGTTCGTTCTGGACGGCGCGAAGCCGGCGGATATAGGGGTCGCGATAGCTCCCCAAGATGAAATACGATGTCCGCTGACTCCAGAGATACGGCAATTCACGCTGGGTGAACCGCCAGATTTCCCGTTTCTCTGCAGGCTCAAGTTCGATGCCCCCGACGGCCTCGTGAACAACGGTCATAATTTCTCCAGCGTCCGGCGGCGGGCTTGGGTCGGTCATTAGCTGCCGATTCAAACCATACCATCTTATCCCTTCTGAACCACTTTGGCTTTTTCTATATTCACCAACTTGGATAACCCTAACTGTTATAGCGCCCTCCCTCGTACCAGCACGTATGAGCGAAACCGACACTGGTGCGGCCGATGCAGGGCCGTTCGCGGAACAGCAGCGGCTGTTCAAGCTGCTGTCCCAGGATACGCGCCATCTCATCATCCAGGAGCTGCTGGGCCATCCCGCCCATCTAATGTCGCTCGCCGAACTCGAGTATATGACCGGGAAGAGCCAGGCGGCCATCAAAGACCAGTTGGAGACGTTGATCGACGCCGGGCTCCTCGCACGCTACACGTACGATCCAAGCGAGGGGAAACGTGATCTCCCCGCCCAGTTCTACGGATTCACAGAGCGGGGGGTCGAGGTCCTCCACGACTACAAGTATCTCCGTGGGCTTCCGGTCGCACGTGCCCTCTACGAAAACACGCGCAAGACCGAGAAAATCGAGCGCCACGAATCGGCACCCCGTCCGGAGCTTCCCGACGCTGTCGCGAACGCACTCGAGTTCGACGAGCCCGATCTCGACGCCGTCGATGGTGGTACACCCCGATAGTTCGTCGTCGAACAGCACCGTTCTCGACGCTGCAGAGAAGGTACGCCGACGTCGTACCTAGGTCAGGACTCCGTGGGCTCCAGTATGGCTGGCTCGACGTTGACTCGGAGGCGATACGTACTGTCGGTCGACCCGGTGTCGGGTCGCGTCGGGTCCAGTGAGGAATACCCACTCGTGAACGACGCGACGAGTTCCTCGCGGGCGGGGAGGTCGATGCCGAGCTGGTCGGCAAGGTAGACGATCCGCTTGGTCGCAGCGCCGTTGTCGAGGCGTTCGATTCTCACCGCCGGGGAGGAGTATGGGGTCCGGCAACTCGGCTCGAAAAGCTATCTGACATCCGATCTCGAAATCGGATGGATAGCGGGATACCATCCCGCGATTTACGAGCGCGATGAACTCGAAGCGTATCGCGATTGGTTGACCGTCGAGAGCCTCGAGGCAAACTACGGTATCGCTGGAAGTTTCGATGCCAATGACATCAGCGAGTATTATCTCGATCCGGTGGCACTCGGCTACGAGCATATCATCGACTTCGATCACGACTTCATCGGTAAGGACGCACTGCGGGACAAAGTCGAGAACCCCGATCGGACACGCGTCTCATTCATCTGGAACGACGAGGATGTAATCGACATCTACGCCTCACTATTTGAACCCGGTGAGTCACATAAGTATTTGGAGTTACCGAACCCGACTGTCGCAGGACCGGTAGCTCATTATGATCAAATAGAGAAAGATGGCGATCCTGTCGGGATACTGAAAGAATTCGGATACCTCTATCCTGAGCGGGCGATGATCGGTGTCGGCGTTATCGATGTAGAACTTGCCGAGCCAGGGACCGAAGTCACCATTATTCACGGCCAGGAACAGTCCCCAAGGCCCAGTGTCGAACGACACGTCAACACGGAGGTCCGCGCAACGGTTCAACCGTCACCGCTCCACAAAAACCGAGGGTAATCGATGGATTTCGATTTCGACCCCCGAATTCTGGCTTTAGGGTCTGCCCGGATGGTTGATGGTATTGCTAATTCCTTTCTCGTGGTCGTCCTTCCGCTATATATCGGAAGTCAGGTGGTCGCACTCCCCTCATTTGTTGGGACTGCATTCCAGATCGGCCCCGTCGGGTTCACCCTGACGACCGAATTACTGATCGGGATCGTCCTCTCACTATTCGGGTTTCTCAACAGTTTCGGGCAGCCGTTCACCGGCGCGCTCTCGGACCGCACGGGTCGGCGCCGGATCTTTCTGCTCGTCGGCCTCGCGCTCGTCGCTGTCGGTAGTGCGGGCTATATTTTCTTCACCGATTATGTTGCTATCGTCCTAATGCGGGCATTACAGGGTATCGGAGCAGCGTTTACGATTCCGGTAGCCGTCGCGCTGGTCAACGAGCTCTCGGATACGGATGAACGCGGGAGAAATTTCGGCATCTTCAACGCGTTCCGTATGCTCGGGTTCGGGACCGGGCCGCTCGTGGCGGGTGTCGTCGTCGCTTCCGGCCCATACGAAATCGCCGACGTCGCACTCTCGGGATTCAATGCGGCGTTTCTGGTCTCCGTTGCCGGAGCCGTTTTGGGGTTCGGACTGATCGCGTTGCTCATCCATGATCCGGAGCAGACCCGCGATAAGGCCGCAGATGAGATTTCGATCAACGTTCGGAATCCCGATGGATCAGGGTTGGATCCCGTCTTTGCTCTCGGCGTTGCCACTATCGTAATGGCAGTGAGTCTCACGATATTCGCCCCGCTGGCCAACACGATCAATGCACGCCTAGACCAGGGAGCATTCCTCTTTTCAGTCCAGTTCGGCGCCGCCGTATTGGCGAACGTCCTGTTTCAGATTCCGCTTGGGCGACTCAGTGACCGCTACGGTCGCCGCCCGTTTCTCCTGGCTGGATTCGTTCTGTTGTTACCGACGACGTTCGTACAGGGGTTCGTCCAGTCTTCGATGCTGATGACCCTTGCTCGGTTGCTTCAAGGCGTGGCGGTGGCAGCCGTATTCGCTCCGTCACTGGCGTTGGCTGGCGATCTCGCCAAGGAGGGTCAGTCGGGGTCGACGTTGTCTATCCTGACGATGGGATTCGGCTTGGGGGTTGCGTTTGGCTCGCTGTTCTCGGGGATTCTCGTCGGATTTTCCTTCGCTGTCCCGTTCGTCGTCGCAACCTTCGGTGGTTTCATCGGGCTCGTGCTTGTGTACACCCAAGTCGGAGAAACAGTCACTGACACTGCGTCCATTCCCGTCCCCGGCGACTGACTGCCTTCGGCGACTTCACCACCTTTCTCCTCTCCTTGGCAGTTATCCGCATCAGTCATCGTCTCCCTCCGTGGTCAGCGCCCGGGCGAACGCCGTCGCGCCCGAGAGGGGTGTGGCTACCGTCGCGGCCGGAACCTCGTCGGCCCACTGCTCGTACGCGTCGCGGTTCGGGAAGGCTTTGACGTACGGGCAGATGGCGGCGTAGCTATCCTGCAGCGTTGGGGCGCCCCCGGACCGCTCGTGGGCGTCCGACGCGATGCCAAGCGAGAAGACGGCCGACTCGGGCGTAACCGATAGGTCCTCCCCGCTGACGGCACGCGCTTCGATGGCAGTTCCACCGGGGCTGACGGTGTGGATGTCGACCGGCCGGTCCGTGAGCGCGGCGAGGACGACTGCGTCGTAGAAACACTGGAAGTGGTGGCGCTCGCCGTCCACCTCGCCCCAGTGGCCGGTTTCCTCGTCGGTGTGACAGAGGTGGTCAGCACTGATGGCCCCACCGGTTTGCCCCCGAATCAGTGCGCTCCACTCGTTTAGTGTATCGACTGACCCGACGCCGAGGAACCGACCGAGCGCCGCTTGCAGGTCTGCGGGGAGTTGCTGGTCGAGGGTGACATCGCCCAGCCAGTGGCCGGCCCCGTCTTCGGGTTTCTGTTCGCCTGCGCCACAACAGCCGCCGGTCGCGGTATCGCCGTCTGTGTTGCACATCACATCTGAAATACATGGGGTGGCGCCCGCTCACCCTTGCTCCCAGTAACGCGGGCAGGTTTATTACCTAGTCCACAGGTCGGGAGGCCGTGCGGGGCCCCTCGTCTGAATCGTTCCATCTCGGTAGGTCTCCTTGGGAGCGGGGACCAAAAGACAAGGACGCAACTCACGGAATACGGGTATGAACGAGGAGAACCGGGATGCTGAAGCCGAACGCCACATCAAGTCGAAGCAATACTACAACGTCTCATACAGTGGACAATAGTACTTGAAGCAACGCAAGTCGAGCGGTCAGGGAGTTGGATGATTCATCACAGTGACGACGTGAACGCTGCTAGCCCGGCCCTGACGAGTTTCGCCTCGCCTTTTTGAAGATGTTCGCTCGCTGTGTTCGGCGCGCAGTCTAACTCGTCGGCGATGTCGGCGTGTGTAGCCTCGCGCGGCGTATCGTAGTATCCCAACGCGACAGCTGCTTGAAGCGCTTCTCGTTGCCGGTCGCTCAGCGTCGTGGCCGGATTCACGTCGGCGCTCGGGAACTGTCGAATCGTCTCGATCTGTACGGAAACACTCCCCGGGAGGTCATCAATCGTCGATTGTAGTGTGTTCGGATCGCCGACGATGTGGCCGTGGATGCGGCCATCGCGGTAGACGAGTGGTCGCCGAACCACCAGTCCGGCGCGGTCGATCGCCGTTGCGGACCCGCCGAATATCGGGACTGCCGCGTCCTGTAGTTCGATGAGCGCGTACGACACGCGAGCGTCGGGGGCCGAGAGTTCGACTGATTCGACGCCGTCCGTCTCCCGTGCCAGTTCGGCGAAGGTGTTGCCGTCGCCGGCGATCGCGTAGAGGTGCGTCGAACGCTCCGAATCGCCGCGGTTCCAGTCGATAGCCCGTGCTTCCTCATGCGCCTCTGCATCCAGTAAGTACCGTAGAAACGGGGGTGCCCGGTCGAGATCGGGACGGACTGTGATCCGGATGTGTTTCATAGCGACTGACGACATCTTGTATGACGCGTCACCACGGCTAAAATTCACCTCCTCGACTGGGCGTTTCTGTAGATTCGATTCCACTGTCTTCGGGGCCATCCACGCTGTCCACCCCCAACATAAACCCGTGGAGTATCGTCCACACAACCGCTACTCGGACTGTCCCCTTTGTGTTGGATGTGATGTCGCCGATTCCGACCACGAACGATATGCGATGGCGCAGCGCGCTAGCGATTAGCACCCCGGCAACCTACCAGTCTGAGGTGACTGAGAGATGAGAGCGGTTCGCTACCACGATTACGGGAGCGCAGACGTGCTCCAAATCGACGAGGTCGACCGCCCAACGCCCGACCGCGACGAAGTCCTCGTCGAAATGCGGGCCGCCAGCGTCAACCGCGTCGACGTGATGTTCCGTTCCGGCCAGTACGGCGACCTCCCGCTGCCATCGATTCCCGGCGGTGACGGTGCAGGACTCGTTGCAGCGGTCGGCGAGGACGTCGCTGCCTTCGAACCCGGTGACCGAGTCTTCGCGTCAGGCATGGACCGTGCCGAGGGCGGCACTTTCGCCGAGTACGCTATAATCCCGGCGGAGAAACTGGCGCTGCTTCCCGACGGTGTGTCCTGGGCTGACGGGGGTGCCATCGGCAACGTCGGCGCTACTGCTTGGACTGCCTTGGAAGACCTTGCTGGCGTCCAGGCCGGCGATCGCGTCCTCATCCACGGCGGTTCTGGTGGTGTGGGCCACGCCGCAGTCCAGATTGCAGCACACAGCGGGGCGGAGGTCATTACGACGGCCGGGTCGGAGGCCGTTCGGGCCCGGCTCACGGATCTCGGAGCGTCCGTCGTGTTCGACTACGAGAGCGACTCCCTCGCAGAAGACATTTTGGCCGCGGCCGACGGTGCTGGAGTCGACACGATTCTCGACCACCAACTCGAGGAGTATCTCGACCTCGATCTCGAAGTCGTCACCGAGGGAGGGACGATTATCAGTACGATGGGGCACATCCCCGAGACGAACGGGCGTCCCTTCTACAACAAGGAAGTGACCATTCAGCCGCTGAAGATGGATAATCACCCGTCCCGACGGCCGGTGTTAAAACGACTCGCCCGTCTGATGGAGCAGGACGTACTGGCTCCTGTCGTCGCCGACACCTACGCGTTCGACGACGCTGCTCGGGCGCACCAAGAGATACTCACAGGTGGTTACGTGGGAAAACTCGTCGTTACCCCGTAACTGCCGGATAAGCAATTCTGCCTCCGTACACCCCGAAACCGGGCGGTAGAGATACGCACAGGGCGCGAGGAGCGGCTCGTCGCGGGTCCGTCTCGTAATCGGCGTGCCGCAGTCCGGGCAGTCGTAGATTCGGTGCTTGCCCTCGGTGCGGACGTGCCAGTCGCCCGTGACGTCGCTTTCGTGGCCGCAGTTCGGACAGAAGAGGACCGCCTTCCGGCGCGAAGAGGATAGATCGGCAGCAGTTGGCTGATGGGAGGGCACGGTGAGTGAGAGTGCTACGCGGCCAACGGGCATACCTCTGTCTGCAGTATACGTGTGAGTGGGACGTGAGACGTCGCAGCCGTCGCTTCGGTACGAGCATCCTCAGGCGAACTGCGCCCGAAGCATCCGCGATTCGGCTTTGCGCAGGTGTTCGGCGGCGGTGCTCGGCGCACAGCCCAACTCGGCGGCGACATCCTCTTGGCTAGCGGTTCGCGGGACGTCGTAGTAGCCTACCTCAATTGCCGTTTCGACGACCTCGCGCTGGCGGTCGGTCAAGCGGGTTTCGACGGCGGCCGCTGTACCCGCGAGACCGCCTACCGATTCGATGGTCACGTCGACCGGAACCGAGACGTTCTCGATTGCGGTTTGAATCTCGTTGTCGGGCCCGAACATAGAGAAGGCCACCGTCCCGTCGGCGGCGTATTCGATGGGCGGGACGACGACCAGCCCGCCCGACGAAATCGGGTCGAACATCTCCTGGAGCGAGTCGGTCGTCGCGTCCCGGACGTACACGTAGCAGGACCGCTCGTCGAGGCGTTCCATGTCGTAGCCGAGTACCTCCGGAATCTCCTGCATCGCGCGTTCGAGCGCGTCGGGATCGCCCACGACGTAGTGGAGGATGCCCAGCGCGTCACCGGTGTAGTTCCACTGAATGGCCGTCGCCCGTTCGACGAACGCCGATTCGGCCATCACGCCGTACATCGGGTGGATGTCCCCCGCCCGTCCGCGGGCCGCGAGGCGCACCCGGACGTGTTTCATACGCGACGATACGCGATGCGGAACTTAAACCCGCCGAGCACACGCGGCAGTAACGACTCGACACGAGAGCACGACTCTCGTGTATGGTCAGAACGCTGGTGACCGGTGCGACGGGAACGCTCGGAACGGCACTCCGCCCACGGCTCGCGGCGGCCGGACACACCGTCCGGCCGGCAAGCCGCTCGCCCCCCGAAGAATCCCGGGGAGACCTCGACTGGGTGGAGCTCGACGTGCGCGAAGAGGCGGGCCTCGAAGCGGCACTCGAAGATATCGATGTCGTCGTTCACGCGGCGACGGCCCCGCAGGGCGACACGGCCGCGGTCGACGTGCAGGGGACGAAACGGCTTCTCGAAGCGGCCGAGTCGGCCGGCGTCGAGCACGTCCTCTATCCCTCAATCGTCGGTATCGACGACATCCCCTATTCCTACTACGAACACAAGCGCGCCGCCGAGACGGCAGTCGAGGAGAGCGACGTTCCGACGACAATCGTCCGCGCGACACAGTTCCACTCGTTTATCGCGGACATACTGGACTCTGTGGCGAAACTACCGGTGTGGCCGTTCCCCACGGATATGCAACTCCAGCCCGTTGACGTCGGCGAGGTTGCGGATGTCATCGCGGATCATGCGACGCACTTAGCGAGCGGCCGGGTCGAGCCCGTCGGTGGCCCCGAAATCTGCTCCGTCGGAGACATCGCGCGGGCCTACCGCGACGTGCGCGGCCTCTGGCGGCCGATAATCCGGTTACCAGTTCCCGGTGAAACGGTGGCAGCGTTCCGGGCCGGCCACGCGACCTGTCCCGACCACCGTACTGGAACTGTCACGTGGGAAGAGTGGCTCACGGAGCCGGGCGCGAGCGGACCCGACTCTCGTACGGAGTCGGCAGTGTAATTCGATGGAGCGACGGACACTCGTTTTCACCGCGGTGGCCGGCCATCTGCTGCTGACAGCCCTCCACGGATTCGTTCACGTCGCAATCCCGGTCTTCCCGAATGGACGGACCGCGGTTGTCGCTGTGGTCGCGCTATACGTTCTCCCCGTCGTAGGTGCGGGACTCGTCGCCCGTAGTCATCACCGAGTCGGAGCCGCGGTCCTGTTCGGTGCCGGCGTCGTCAGCCTCGCTTTCGAAGGCACGCTTCACTTCCTAGTCGGCAATCCCGACCACGTTGCACACGTGGTGAACCATCAAACGCCGTTCAAGGTCACGGCAGTTCTGACGACTGCGGGCGACCTTCTCTTGGTCGGGGCGGCTTGGCTCTCAGTTCAGGGTTCGTAGGATATCGGCTACTCTCGTGTTAACCAACACTCCCCACGAATCCATAGGTTTGTTGGTTAAGACGATGGAGACGACTCTCGTGCCTGCTGACTGTAACACTACTCGAAAATTCTTTATATATAAGTTTCGTCCTATGTTACACCGTGCTCCGGCGCATCGAACTCGAGGTCCTCGCCACGGTCGACCGCGGCGACACGGTCTCCGAACTCGCGACGAAGCTCGACCACAGCGAGAGCTATCTCTCTCGTGCCGTCGGCGACCTCGTCGAGAAGGGACTCGTCTACACGGAACGCGATGGCCGGCGAAAACGAGTCATCCCGTCGGATGCTCGCGCCGTCGAGCTCTATCAGGACCTCGTTCGTCAGCACTCCCACATTGACTTCCCCGAGCTACTGACCGGCAAGGCACTCGAGGTGCTGTACTACCTCGACCAGCCGCGAACCGTCTCCGAGATCGCCGACCGGAGCGACAACTACCGCAACACGGTCAACCGGGTCCTCAAGCGGTTTCGCGACCGTGGTCTCGTCGGGACGGCCGACGGCCGCTACGAGTTCAACGCCGACTTCGACCGCCTCCACGAGTTCGCACGTGAACTTGCACACCATCTGCATCGCCAACGCCTCGAAGCCGTCGCCCCGAAGGGCACGATTCTCTGGGAGGACTACGACGAATTCCTCGCCCAGACCGAGACGGAGATCGATGCGGAGGCGTTCCACGAAACCGGCCTCGCTCGATTCGCGGGCTTCGACCTCCAGTTCCTGCTCACCGGCCATCGCTACTACTTCTACTCCGAGGATCTCGACGCAGTCTCGCCGGCGGAGCTCTGCTGTCACACACTGTTAATCGACGACGGCAGCCGCCACCGTTCGTACTGTCTCCTCCTGCTCAGCCACGTCGACGTCGACGAGGCGGACCTCCGAGAGCAGGCGGCGAAGTATGGCCTCGAAGACGATATCGACGCCTTGCTCCGCTACCTCGAGACGCACGGCGAGGTCGACGACGACCGACTCCCGGAGTGGGACGAGTTCCAGGAGCTGGCGGCTGACCACGAGGAGACACTACCACAGTAGGTCCACTATGGGCTGTAGCGTTCACCGTGGACTCCCTCTCTGGCCGAAGAGGTGCTTGGATCCGTTTCCGTTCAGCATTTCGGGGTTCAAGCGTACGCCTACGGATGCGTCTCCATCGCCCAGAATATGGTTGCGAAGGAGTCGATAGTCGACGTTCTTTGCGGCGTTGTAGTCTGGGCGGTTTTCCTACTCGCAGGCTGACAGCAGAACTTGTATTGTGACGGACGGTTCTCGTGTGTGAACCCACAAGATGAACACTGCCTCGATGTGTTCTTCGGGTTTACCTGCTCAACCTGAACCCAGCGTACCTCGGCTTTGTAGGAGACGTAATCGTACAGGCGACGGAATGCCCACTCAGAGAATTGCACCGCCTCATTCGTGATTATTATCTGAATAGCGCCCGCTAATGAAGGGGAAATATTTTGATTACTCTATTTGAATACTAACTGGACGACAAATGGTACGAATTCTCGTACTCGATGATGCTGTACACGGGCTCCCCGTGAGTGAGTACGTCGACGCACTGTCCGAAGGCCTGCCTGAGGCAACCGTTGTTCACCCACGAACAACGGCGGACACAATACAGGCTGCGTCCGATGCCGAGGTCATTACAGGGCTTTTCCTCCCAGAAGAAGTACTCTCGGCAGCGACGGAGCTCCGGCTCTTCGCTGCAGTCTCGGCTGGATACGATCACCTTCCACTGGGGCGCCTCAATGAGATGGAAATCACCGTGACGAACGCATCTGGAGTTCACGGTCCAAACATTGCCGAACACGTCATTGGCTGGTTGCTTATGTCCGTCCGGGGGCTTGACGAAGGACTACGACGACAGGAGCGATCAGAGTGGCACCATTTTCAAACAGACGGTGAATTACGGGGTTCAACAGTCACTATTGTGGGTCTCGGGGCCGTTGGAACTGCGATCACCAACCGATTAGACCCGTTCGGGGTTGAGACGATTGGCGTCCGTTACACCCCCGAAAAGGGGGGTCCAACAGACGAGGTCTGTGGATTCGAAGAGATCGAATCTGCACTTGTTCGAACGGATTATCTCGTACTGGCGTGCCCACTGACCGAAATGACGCGGGGATTGATCGACACAGACGCGCTCAATGCTCTTTCAGCTGAGAGTATGTTAGTAAATGTCAGCCGCGGAGAGGTAGTCGACACCGACGCTTTGGTGCGGGTAATCCGTCGTGGTCAACTTGGTGGTGCTGCGCTTGACGTGACGGATCCAGAGCCTCTTCCCCAGGATCACCCACTCTGGAACTTCCAGAATGTCTATATCACGCCACACGTTGCAGGCTATACTCCTGAGTACTGGTCGCGCCGTGCTGACATTCTGTCCCGGAATCTTGAGCGCGTTCAGGAATCTGGCTCGTGGACCGACTTGGAAAATCAGGTGCTACCGTAGTTCACTTCACGCTAGGTTGGACGCTGTCTCAAGGGTTACCAAGCGTTATTCAGGATGTCGAGGATCTCTTCGATCGGCATCGACACGCCAGGAGGTTTTGGCGCGAGCTTCGGTTCGGGGTGATGGTCGGCTTTTTGAGTCCAAACGTGGACTGCTTTGCGATATCGTTCAACACCGAACCTATCAAGGATAGAGACGGTAGCCACCAGGGGCAATCCCGCCAACTTCAGCTGATTATCGAGCTTCATCGCACGTTCGGGTGTCCGCTGTCGTTCTACAAAACCTAAATCAGTACAGTCCGCACATCCGTTGAGGCGGACAATTTCTGGCATAGAGTATAAAGAAATCGTCTCGCCTCACTCTTCATCCGTAACTAAACACGACCGCTCTTAGTAGAGGAGATTTTTAAATAAAATCGATCGGGCCTATGGATTTAGAGTGACTTTGACTCCTTCCCTATTATTCTCTGCAGCGAATGCTTTTTCATACTCTTCCAAATCAAAGCTTGGACCTACAACTGGCGATAGATCCGTTTGTTCTGCAATTGAGATTGCCCGATGCCAACTAGATTCTTTTCTTCCAAAAACAGTTTTAATGGAAATACCGTTGTTGAGCAGGTAATTAACATTTATCGGTACAGTGTCTTTGTTATGGTAGACTCCTATTTGGATAATCTCTCCTCCTTTCTTTGTATTTTCTTCTGCAGCTTTCAGCGCTGATGTATGTCCTGATGCTTCAATGAATACATCCACTGGCTCATCAATGGACTCTTGTTCAATATTTATCGTTTGTGATGCACCCATCTGTTCAGCAATCGGGAGACGGTGTTTCTTATCAGAACTAGCACCAATCATTGTGATACTATTTGCCCCTCCAACAGACGCAGCAATTAACGCACTTAGCCCAACTGAGCCAGGGCCAGTTATTGCAACCCGGTCTCCAAGCTTAAATTCGGATTTTTCAATTGCATGTACCCCGATTGCTAGTAATTCTAAGAAAGTTCCTTCATCATATGTTATTGTATCCGGGATTGAGTATAAATTACTTGCCGGGACAGTTACGTAATCTGCAAGGGCGCCATCACTATCGATATCTATTCCAATGGACTTCTGTCCAGACGGCCCATATCCTGATATTTCGGTGCAAACATTCCAATCGCCTGTTCTACAATTACGGCAGTTCCCACAGAATATACTTGGTTCGACAGCTACTCTGTCTCCTATGTTGTAATTAGATACATTAGCACCGATCGTGTCTATCTCACCAGCAAATTCATGGCCAAATACTTGTGGTAGATGCTCTTCGTAATGCTGGTAGCTAGGCTCCCACTGATAAAGCGGCGCCTCTACACCACCATCAATTCCAACTGATTTAACACGTAGCCGAACTTCATCGGGATCCGGTTCTGGGACTGGTTTTTCCTGAAGGGTCATCCCGGATTGAGGTTCCGTTTTTGCTAGAACTCGCATACTCTGGGTTTTCTGTTCCATCAAATGAAGATTGGAATACAGAGTTTTAAATTTATGGGGGTATTTTTTAAATAGTGTTTTGTACTAAGTGTTGGTTAAGCGAGACTATTCAAATAAGATCGAAAAATGAGGCGGTCGTAGTTCGTCGGTGCTATGCAAGAACCACACCGCCTCACCGAGTGTAGCGACTTTCCAGAGTTAGAGTTTATGCAGCAAGAAGCGACACCCTCCGGCGATAAGTGGGTATTCAACTTCAGTAGGTGGATCTTTCGTCTCTGTCTTTGATGGATTCGGTGTCGAGCGCTGTCGATCCACCGTTTATGACTGGATTCAGAAGGCAAATCTACTGACTGTGGAGGATCACGATCCGGATTACGTCACGGTCAGTGAGACCGTAATCCGCGTGAATAACTACCGCTACTGGTTGTTTGCTTCAGTTGACCCCGACTCGAATCGCCTTCTGCACGTGTGATTGCTCTCGACCAAGACCTCCGCGCTGACTGAGATGTTCCTCACGGTAATTCACAAGACACATCGCTTCTGACGCGATCTTTCTGGTCGATAATCCACCGTAGCTGTAGGCGGCTTGGCATCGTCATTCACTCCGGTTCCACCACGTCACCCACGGGATTCGTAATGCCGTCGAACGTTTTTTTCAAAGAACTGAAACACACCGATCTGAAACGTTTGCCAACCACTTCAGAATCCTTAACCAGACAATATCCAAAACTGGTCGTAAGCATTCGCCACCTACTTCAATCAGCTAATCTGAACAATGCATATGCTCGGAACCAATATATATCGAGCCTGTCATAGAATCCATCTCATAGCTTCTCACAGCCCGGATTGTTTCCTCGCTCGTAGTTGGTGATGGCCACGACGAGTCGGAGACACAGCGCAAGGAGCACTTGTGTTCGTGCGTGGACGCGGCCTCGGGCGCGGATGTGCCCGAGGCCGCAGTCCTTGACTGCGTCGTTGGTTCGTTCGACTCCTGTCCGGTTGTTGTACGTCTCCTCCAAGATGGATCGTTTCAGCTGCACGTCCTCACTGTATTCCTCGATTCGGTCTTCGACCCTGTACTCTATGTCTTTCGGGTCGTCAGTGTTTCGCGGATTGTATGGAGCGATTGGCACGACCCCTGCGGCCAGCAGGTGGTCGTGCCAATCGAGGATGTCGTAGGCGCTGTCTCCGAGCATCCAGACCGGTGTATCGACGGCGAGCGCGTCACGCGTGACGCGCATCGCCGCCTCCTGATCCGCTTGCTTGGTTTGTGTGAACTCCGCTGCTATCGGGATCTTTGCACCAGTTGAGACGATCGTACAGCCGAAGCCGTAGTAGTACTCCTCAGCAGTTGGATCGTAATTCCACGAGGCAGCGTCGTTGTGTTGGATCGCTTCAACGTGGGTCGAATCGATAGAGTATGTGGAGTCGAGCAGGCCGCGGGCGGCGGCCTGCTCGACGAGTCTGTCGAAGATATCGTCGATAACGTGTTCGAGATCGGTGAGAAAGCGATCAACCGTGTCTCTGGATGGTGGTTTATCGAGCCCGCAGTGGTACCAGACGAGGCCGTGCTGGAGTTCTCGTGTAACCGGACGCGTACCGTAGACATCCTCGTAGTAGCAGTGGAGGAAACCGCGAAAGAGATCTGGTGGCTCGTGAACTCGTGTTCGCCCCCTCGAAGTGGGGGCGAACACGTCGTACTCCAGCAGAAACTCGAACTCAAGGTGCTCGAACAGCGGTACTGTCTCGGTAGCCGCGACATTCAAGAAGTCGTCTACCGAATCCACATCTTGCAGGGTTGCGGTTGTGCTGGACACACTTTCCGCACCCTGCTGCTTCGTACGTGACGCTTTCTATGACAGGCTCTAGATCATCAAGAATCTCACTGTATCATTCTTCATCCTTAACCAGACAACGAATTAGGGTTTAACAACAACCTTGCCGAGGACACTATTCTCTTGCAGAAATGAGTATGCTTCGTCTGCGGATTCCAAACTATACTCCCGGTGTATTCTTACAGTGAGTTGAGAGTTCGACATAAGTTGCCCTATTTCTTTAAGTACTGATCCAATATCCGGTAAATTTTGGTGTATGACAAGATTCGTCATACTCATCATATGTAGATCAATTTCTTTTTGACGCATTGATGTGATATCTGGAATAATTGTTTCAGCTCCATTTATTATAACAATATCCCCATTTAAATTCAGTAGTTCTGTATTCAGACATATATATTGTTGTGGATGGCTATCTAATATGACATCTACACCATTACAATTAGATTTAATTTCCTGTCCGAGATCGTTAGAGGTATAGTCAAACACGTAATCGGCGCCAAGATCACTTAAAATAGAATGGTGCTTCCGTCGTGAAGTTGCTATTACTGTGGCACCTATTAGACTTGCAATCTGGATCGCGATATGGCCAACGCCACCATTTCCTCCGTGAATAAGAACTGTATCTCCGGGATTTATATTAGTATGATGGATGAACGCACGCCAAGCAGTAACCCCGACGAGGGCGATCGCAGCCCCATGTTCAAAACTCACATCTTTTGGAAGTGATGAAAGCAAATCAATGGGAATAAGTACGTAGTCAGCGAATGAACCCCTCGAGAAATGTCCAGCGTGTAGGCCTGTCGCGAATACGCGATCCCCAACTTGGAATGTCGTGACATCATCTCCAATCGACTCTACTTCCCCAGCGATATCTGATCCTATTGTCTTCGGATGATTCGTATGGCTGGAATTACGAATAACGAGATCAACAGGATTGACGCTAACTGCACGTGTTTTGACTAAAACTTCATTTGGGCCTGGTTCTGGTTGGTTGATTTCATCAATTTGAAGTTTCCCTGAACCACCAGGTTTGTGATAACGTATCGCGCGCATATTTTGATCCCACAAGTAGCACACACTTATACTAATTGCTTATTTCGTAAAACTGCTCAAATCAAAATACCGAATTATTGCAGACCTCCCTACTAAGTCGTATATGGTGAATTGAAGCTGCGTACGTGACATTTCTCCGCTCAATAGTCACCATTGAAAATAGGAACTGCGATTTTTGTGACCTCGATAACAGAAGTAAGTCATTCGATTGAACTGACACGAGACAAGATTGATCGATAGAATACAGCTGTAAAGTCGTTTGGCGAACTACGGGTAGGGTTTAGTTTGGAGCATTGAATCAGGCAGCAAATTCTTCGAGCCAATTAACGGCGGTTAGGGCTCAACGTGGCTAAAACAGTTTGAGAACAATGATGCTCTGCGCTTGAACTCTCGAAAAATCCGTTCGATGGCCTCCCAATTTCCAGTCCGTATAGTTTGAAATTGGGGGGCTGGTTAGCACAGTTTGGAGGTGTTGAGAGATATCGACCAGAAACAGCATAAATCCGACGCAGAATTGTAAAATAATGATCATAAATATATCGGTGAGTTCAGTCATCGCCGTTGAAAACAATCCCAGATGCGGCAGCTCGTTTGACTCGGGATCGTTGGTAGCATACAGCCAGAATGGCTCGTTATTGATTCGAATCACGGTTTCGTCGAGTGCAACGTGATTCGGGCTCAACCGTCTGCGGGCTGTAGCTCGGCCTTCTGCACCCAATCGTGGATTGTTTTACGGGATTGCTCAATACCCAGTTCTTCGAGAATCGAGACAGTACTCCGGGGCGACAGCCCAGCTAACAGGAGTTGGACACCGAGCTTCAACGCACGCTCGGGTGTCCGCTGTCGCTGCACAGAATCCAAATTAATCCAGTTAGTGCATCTGCTGAGGCAACTAACTTTTGGCATAGAGAACCACAAAATCAGCTACCTCTTTCCATCACTTCAACTGAACACGACTCTCTATCCCTCCTTAGGCTTATATTAGTCGCGCACGTGAGCCACACAGTATGGATTCTGAACGATCCGTCAAGTCAACGAAAACGATGTTCGAAATTATTGAGTTACTGTGCGATAAACACATCACAGGAGTAACAGAACTCGCAGAGGAACTTGGGCTTGCGAAGAGCACCATCCACAGTCACTTGAATACGATGCGAGAATATGGATATGTTGTTAAGCGTGATGGGAAGTATCAAGCTGGATTACGCTTCTTTGTTACCGGTAACCGAATCCGCAGCCATTATCCGCTCTATGAGGCATCCCGAACCGAACTCAAAACTCTCTCCCGCGAAACTGGAGAAATCACCTGTTGCGTGAAATACGAAAATGGGGATACGATTTCGATTGACGGGTATGCTCAAGATAGCTCTCTGAACGCCGACATCGCAACCGGGACAGTCAAACCCATCCACAGTACCGCGTCGGGAAAGGCTATTATGGCAAAATTGTCCCGTGAAGAGGTCGATTCAATCATCAATACGTATGGGCTCAACCCACTCACTGAACAAACAATCACAAATTCTAGTGAATTGTATCGCTCACTTGATCAAATTCGTGATCGTGGGTATGCGCTTAATATTGGCGAGGAACGGAAGAGCTACAATTCTATTGGGGTTGCGATCACGGCGGCCAACGGTGAAGTGGTGGGGGCTATCACAATTGGCGGAGCAGCCAGCCGCATTACCCGTGAATACTGTGAGGACACTCTCGCATCTCAGATTATGGAGACAGCTGACGATATCGAGATTAATCTATCTGATCCTCAGCGTCTTGGTCTCCACTGACTCATCCTCTACAGTAATTCCATAAATTCGAAAAGTTCATTACTATAGATTCAGGACGTTATGGTTGTCAATGAGTGACAAGAAGATGGCCGTATTAGAAAAGAGTAACGCCGAGCCAGGTATGGAACTAGCCGAACGTCCTGTACCAAAGCCAAGAGAGGGAGAAGTTCGCATCGCGGTACGTTCAGTTGGTATTGATGGTGGTGTTGAAGGGCCGTTCTACCGCTGGGAAAAATCATTCCACCGGTATGAACCGCATCTGCCTCAAATATTCGGCCACGAATTTTCTGGAGTAGTTGACGCGGTCGGACCGGATGTGCCAAACTGGGAAGGTGGCGAACGGGTTGCCGTTGAACCACGCTTCTCTTGTGGCCACTGTCAGAATTGCCGCGAGGGTCGACAGAATCTCTGCACTGAAGTATCGGGTTTCTCTCCCCATGGTCGGAAGGCCATTGGTATCGACAAAGATACTCCAGGTGCACTCGCTGAATACGTTATCGTCCCAGCACGGAACCTCTACAGACTTCCTGATGGTATTTCCTTTGACGAAGGTGTCTTCCTCGAATTGTTGGCCATAGGCGTCCACGCGATCGAGGCGTCCACCTTCGGAGTTGGTGACCGTGTTGCAGTTACCGGACCGGGATCGGCTGGGCTGAGTGCCCTTATCGCCGCCAACGAAGCGGGCGCAAGCGAAGTAATTATGATTGGTACTGACGTCGACGAGGAAATGCGTCTCCCAACTGCAGAGAAAATGGGTGCAACAGAGACTCGAAACGTCTCGGCGGGACCACTCACTAACCCTGTAGACGTGTTCATTGAGGCCTCAGGACACGAATCTGCATTAAAAATTGCGGAACAAAGTACGCGACCGGGTGGCGAAATCGTGCAGATCGGTGTCTACCACGATGACCGGGTACCTGTAGATCTCACCGGCCTACTAAATGAGGAAGTATCGATTCAGACGATTAATGGCCGTCGAGAGGCAGATTGGCGGCGGACACTGGCGTTGGCGCAATCGGTCGATCTGACTCCGGTTGTAGGTCCAGCTTTTGAGTTGACCGACTACGAATCTGGGTTTACGGCCGAAGCCGACCGTGAGGGCATCAAGATAGTGCTGAACCCGTAGTAGTCCACAGTACTAGTTATCGCGTCCATATTGCATCGCCACTGTTCTGGTAGAGCTGATAAAATTTTAAAGTCACTATTGCATAATTATAGCCTTCGGTAGTGTTTAGTTGGGAGCATTGAGCCAGGCGGCAAATGCTTGGAGCCAATTTTCAGCGGTCATAGGCTCAACGTGGCTAAAACAGTTTGAGAACGAGGGCTTTCGACGTTTGACTTCTCGAAAGATTCGCTCGATGGCATTCCGATTTCCATTGCGTTCAATTTGAAATCGGAGTGAAGACTGGCTAACGCAGTTTGAAGGTGTTGGGCCCCATCGGCCAGAAACACAGCGGATTCGACATCGTATTTCCGGCGAAGTTCGTGCAGAAACTGTTGCCAGAACAGTCCTCGTTGGAGGTCCTTAGCTGGCAGATACCAGTCGCTTTGCCCGTCAGACGCGTCAATATAGGCTGAGCTGATAACACGATCCCTTGTCAACAGACCTCTCAGTCGACCGGCAACTACTGTTCAGCTGTAGGCAGATGCAAGAGTGTAGCTATATCACGTCAAGGAGATTGTGGGCGAGTATTTGCCCTTCCTCGCGCCTCAATTCGAACACTACCCCTTGTCTGAGAGTGTTGCAAAAAACGCTCTTGCGAAGGAGATTGTTGATAGCGAGAGCTACGGCTGAAAGTCGAAGAGGGCAAGGGCACCGCGCCAGCGGTGCCCGATATGTTCCCAATAAGCCGGTTCGTGTCGGAATCGGCTGCAGCGGACCTGCTCCAACAGGTTCGCTGGCGTGATGGCGTTGAGTGCCCCCGCCGCCGTTCTGACCTGACGGTCAGAAACGGCAGCTATCGGGTGTATCAGCGGTATTTGTGTAAGAATTGCGGTCGCACGTTAACGACAAAACCGACACGATTTTCGCTCACTCGAAGCTCAAACTCAAAGAATGGTACTTCACGATTTACGTATTCTTACGGTTCAACACCAGCCTTCGCCAGATCGAGGCGGAACTCGATCTCTCGTACCGGACGGTGAGACGGCGCGTCGATCACGCTGTCCGGGCCGGTCGAAATCGACGAAGTATCCGTCTCTGCCGGGAAGAAAGGCCGTGAGTGCAACCAGGAGTCGCGCTCGCGTGGCCTATCCACGCGTGGACGAGGATCGTATGACGGCGACAAACCGCCAGTGTTCACGCTGGTCGATCGTGGCTCGAACGATCGGTACGTCGTGCCAGCGAAATCCGCCGACGAATCGACCATTCGACTCCTGTTCGAAAATCACGATTAGGAGTCTTTGACCGTCTATACGGACGGATTTCGGGCCTACGAACCGCTCGAAGAAGATGACGCATTCGCCCGCGAATACGTCGTCCACGGCCAAGGAGAATACGCCGACGGCGAGGTGTATGTCTACACCTGCGAGAGCCACGCGTCGCTGACGCGACGGTGGCTCTGGCCTCACCGAGGAGTATCAGAAGACAATCTAACACCGTATCTCAGAGCCTTCCAACTCCACCGCGAACTCTACAGAAAATCAGGTGACGAAGCGCTCAAATATGCTCTCGATGCTGCCCTCTGAAAATCAACAACGTGCTTCATAAGAGCGTGCAAAAACATCACAGGGGGAAGCGTTTCCATTGTGGCGTCTACCACGGTATTGACTACGTACCTATTCGTTTCCTTAGCCGTCTGCGGGCTGGATACCGAACTTCCCGTAAATATCGCCTGGGTGAGGACCGTTACCTGGCTCCACGTCAGTCCGCTCAACGATGTTGGGAACTATTGATTCATCGATATCTTCTACATTGGGATAGTTGATCTCAATCATATTCCCCGCAGGATCGCGGATATACCACTGTACGGTACCGGTAGGAAGGTAATACACCGGCGGATGACCGTCGACAATCCCGTGGCCTGTTCGGTCTGTGAACGGTTCGAAGGTTGCAGATTCGTGGTTTAGGACGCTCTCATAGACGGGTTCGAACTCGTCGACGTGGAGTCCGTAGTGGCTGACTGCCGCTGGAGCAGAGGGATCGTTGAGGAGGTGCAATTGGGCTTCACCAATTCGGTACCATCTGACGGGAACGTCCCAGTTAGGTGTCGGTAACTCCTCGACATCGAAGACCTCTTCATAGAACTCGGCGGTTTCGTCGAGATTTTCGACCACTATCGTCACGTGGGAGTATTCTACTCCAACCATACCAATAAAATAAATTGTATGTGTATAAATCTTTCCTCGGTAGATCGGGTCGTGTTTAGTTACGGATGAAGAGTGAGGCGGCGTGATTTTCTGCCGGTCTATGGCAAAAATCAACCGCCTCAGTGGATGTACGGACTGGATTGATTTGGGTTTTGTGGAGCGGTAGCGGACACCCGAGCGTGCGATGAAGCTCGGTATTCAATGGCAGTTAGCGGGGCTGTCGCTGTCGAATACCGTCTCTGTTCTCGAAGGGTTGGGTGTCGAGCGATCTCGCAAAGCAATCCGCGATTGGGTGCAAAAGGCCGATCTACAGCCGATCGAGGGTCGAAGCCCGAATCACGTTGCGGTCGACGAAACTGTGATTCGAATCAACGATCAGCAATTCTGGCTGTATACTGGAGCTGATCTCGACACAAACGATCTGCTTTATTTGCGGTTATTTTCAACTACGACGACCGCATTAACTGAGATCTTTCTCCGAGAACTTCGGCAAAAATATGGCGTCGAATCCGCCGTATTTCTGGTCGATGTCGCTCAATACCTCCAAACTGCGCTGGCCGGAGTTGGGCTCCGATTTCAAACTGAACGCAATGGAAATCGGAATGGGATCGAGCGAATCTTTTGAGAACTTAAGCGTCGAACTTCGTCGTTCTCCAACTGCTTCAGCCACGTACAGCCTGAAACTGCTGAAAATTGGCTCCAAGCATTTGCCACCTGGCTCAATGTTCCTAACTAAACACTACCGCCAATATCACCACAAAATTTAAATGTACAAAAGATAGGGTATGAAGTACGATAATCTATGCCGGATTTTAGCGGTCAGACAGCATTGGTGACAGGTGCCGCGAGGGGTATAGGACGTGGAATCGCGGAGACGCTCAGTGGGTACAGTGCTGACCTCGTTCTTGCTGACGTTGATGTTGATAAACTTGAATCAACTGCAAGCGAATTAAAAGCCACCGGATGTGACGTTGAGACCGTGGATTGCGACGTGACGGACCAAGACGACGTGGCGATGATGGTTGACCGCGCGCTTGACCGTTTCGGGAGTGTAGATGTTTTGGTCAACAACGCCGGCGTCGCCACGACGGGGTCCATTAAGGATTTATCTCTATCTGAGTGGCGGCGTATTATCAATATTAACCTGACAGGAGCGTTCATCTGTACGAAGGAAGCAATCCCCGCGATGATCCAACAAGAAGATGGGCGTATTGTGAATATCTCTTCAATGGCGGGCCGGGGTATCAGTTATAACGGTGCAGCAAACTACACGGCCTCAAAGTGGGGAATGATCGGACTTACCAAGCACACAGCGTTCGATTTAGGAGGTTACGGTATCCGGGCAAACGCGGTTTGTCCCTCTTTGACTCTTACCCCGTTAGCTGAACGGACAACAACACAGGCAGAACGAGATGCATTTGCCGAGGATGTACCTCTGAACCGATGGGCATATCCGAAAGATCAAGCTGAAGCAACGGCGTTTCTGGCCTCTGACGAAGCCCAATACATTACAGGAACTGTTCTTGAAGTCGATGGTGGGAGCCAACTTCACTCGAAGAAAGAAGACGACGTATAGCAGATATGCTTTTCAACCAACTGGTTGAATAGAACTCCGCGAGAAATATCTCGTTTTTAACGCGATCTTTCTGACCGATAGAGCGCCGTGGTTGCCGGCCGCCTGCCGCCATTTGCTCCGATTCCAATACGTCCTCCGGAATCGGAATGTTGTCGAACGTGTCTTCAAGGCGCTCAAACGCCGGATGGATGCCTTTATGAACACTTCGTTCGTCCAGAAACTGCGGAAACGTGGGTCGAAGTATTTGCCGTCTGTTTCAATCAGTTCATCTGAGCAGTTCATTGTTCGCTGATTGCGAACAAATCTCTCTCACGGATCCTGTTTAGAGGCAGTTACCGTGCTAAAAACTGAAATATAGATTGAAATCACAAGCGTACGCCTGTTATTTATTTTAGGTATGTTAATATAATATGACAACCTCCCCGATATAGTTCGGTATCACCGAACAGTAATTTCGCCTGGTAGTTATCGCTGCTCTTAGATCAACTCTACATCATACACCTCGTGGGTCAGTGAGGAAAACTGCTCTCCTCTCATCGTCAATGCCAACGGCTCTTTTTCAACGGTACTTTCCCATTCATTTGACGTTTGAGTGACCGTCTTCTCTAAATTCTCAACAGCCACTGAGGGGATGTTGATCCTTTCCGGATCACTTTTCTCATCCACTTCACAGAACCCAATCTTTGCACCACTTACCACCCCTCTTTCCCGACACAATAGTTGTACGTGTCCTCACTCTTCATCCGTAACTAAATACAACCAGACTCCAAAAGAAAAGATATTTATAGCGGAAATGTAATGATAAACCGTAGTATGCCAGATTATACTCGGCGGGGAGCACTAAAGCGAGGTACAGCTCTGGGGACGACAATCGGTCTGTCGGGGTTAGCAGGTTGTAGTAGTATCCTTGGTGGCGGGGGAACTCAGGAGCTCCGATTTAACTTCACGGTACCAATTGAGAATACGGGTTCGCTGTTTGATATCCCTGAGGTTCAGGATGAACTACCGAATGTGGGTGAGGAATATGAACTCACCGTCTCACGGGATGGCGCCACAACAGATTCGGTAAATGCGTTAGCTGCCGGAGAAACAGATGTAGTGTTGGTGGCAAATGTCAGCTATTCAAATACTGTCCTCGGTGAAGCAGTCCCTGGTGGATTAACAGCAATTGCGAGCGGGTTCGGAGACGCTTATGAGGACCAATATGGGTTTACCGTATATTCTCTTCCGGACTCTGACATAACTGACCCAGAAGATCTTGAAGGTGCTACCCTCGCTGTCAACACTCTTGGGGGCGGAATATTCGCTGTTTGGATGCACCAACTACGGGAGGTCGGACTTAGTCAGGAAGACGTTGAATTCGTCGAGCAAGGGTTCCCGACGTTTACCGCGGGCCTACGAGACGGAATATTTGACGCAGCAATATTCCCCGCGCTGTTTGCCCCAGAGCCACGCTCTGAAGGGTTCACAGAGGTATTTAGTAGCCAAGATATCCTTGATCCATACCCGCATGCGTTCCTCGCATCTGGGAATAATGTGCTAGACGAAAAGGAAGATAGCGTGCGTGCCTTCCTTGAAGATTATCAAGCACTGATTGACTATGCATTTAATAATCGGGACCAAATAGTGTCGCTTGCTAGCGAGCACTTCGAGATTCCTGAAGAGACTGTCGATGCATTCTATCTTACAGAGAATGATTACTACCGTGGATCTGCTGAGCTTGATATGGAAGGACTTCAGTATGCGGTTGACCTAGTTAACGAAGTTAATGTTATCGAAGAATCATTTGATGTGACTGAATACGCCACAAACGAATACCTCCCGTAACCACTTGGGACGATCGTGTAACAAACAAATCCTAGGTTTCCAGAGTCCAACAGCCGATCTCCGCTTTTATTTCATTCGGAGTGCTTGCTTAGCCCCATATAGCCAACCTGCCTCAGCTGGCGTTCGATCAATATTAGTTAATCGCTCATGTGAAGCACGTTGTTGGTGAGTCAGAGAATGGTTCGGACGATTTCTTTGAGAGCTTCTCGACCAGGTTTACGTAAGATTCGGCAGCGCAGTCGGAAAGCTCTGAGATATGGCGTGAGCTTATCTTTTGAGACGCCTCGGTGCGGCGAGAGCCACCGTCGCATCAGCGACGCGTGGCTCTCGCAGGTATTCACGTGCGCGTCTCCGTCGACGTATTCACCATCGCTGTGAATCACTGCTTTTCGCTGGTAATTCTCGTCATCTTCGAGCGGATCGTACGCTCGAAATCCGTCAGTGTAGACGGTGAGCGACTCCTGCTGGCGGTCGGCCAGCAGGAGTCGCACGGTCGATTCGTCAGCGGATTTCGCTGGCACGACGTATCGCTGACCGCTGCCACGATCAACGAGTGTGAACACCGGTGGTTTGTCCTCAACGTAGCTTCCACGACCACGCTTCGAGAGACCACGCGAGCGCGACTCCTGGTCGCGCTCGCGGCCTTTCAGTCCCGCAGTTACGTAGACTTCGTCGATTTCGACCGGGCCAACAAGATCGATGGCTGGCGCGTCGAGCGTTCTGGCGAACTGCTCGACGCGCCGCCGGAGCGACCGATAGGAGACGTCGATTTCAGCGTCTAGCTGGCGGATACTCGTGTTGAATCGGAGTAACGCGTAGAACGCGAACAAGAGTTTGTCAAGGCCGATCTTCGCGTGCGCGAAGATCGTGCCGGTCTTGGGGTTGAACGTGCGGTCGCAATCCTTACAGAGATACCGTTGATACTCTCGATAGCTGCCGTGTTTGATCACTGACGCAGACCGGCAGCGCGGGCAGTAGAGGCCGTCGCGCCAGCGAACCTGCTGGAGCAGGTTCGCGGCGCTCGCCTCTGAGTTCAGCAACTCAAACGGGAACATTGCATTCGGGTGACGCTGCCGCGTCACCCTTGCCCGCTACGCTTCTACAGCGCCAGCTCTACTCAACCAACAACCTGCTTCCGAAGAGCGTTAGTTAATTCATCGTCTAAATCCTTGATGAGCAATCTTTGCGCATTTTTATACCAAGCCCTTAACCGCTTTATCAACTCCAAACTGTGCTTATTGAGTGACTTTAAGTAGAAAAAATACCGGTATTTTTATATTCGCTTAATTGAGTGTGATTTATGATGCCATTTGACAGGAGGTTTCCGTGGAGCAGCTAAGAAACAAATATAGACTAATATTACCAACAATGAATGTGTCAGACAGAAACGAAATCCGTGTAGTGTCCCTAATATTCAAAACTAATTTACATAAAATATGGTAGAAGGAAAAGTCACAATTTCAGATCTCGATAAAGTGTATGGCACAGGTGCTGAACGAACGAAAGCAATTGACAATCTTTCTCACGAGGTCCCTAGCGGTGAATTTCTAAGCGTTGTGGGACCGAGTGGTTGCGGGAAGAGTACATTATTATATCTTATCGCAGGGTTCCTTGACGAGAGTGAGGGTACAATCACAGTCGATGGTGATCCAATTAGCGGGCCTGGAACCGACCGTGGAGTTGTCTTTCAGGACTATGCATTGTTTCCGTGGCGAACAGTTATGGGTAATGTCACCTATGGGCTCGAGCAAAAAGGGATGAATAAAGAAGAACAGCAGACGAGAGCCCAACGGTTCATAGATATGATGGATCTCGATGGGTTTGAGGATAAATACCCAAAAGAACTCTCAGGAGGGATGAAACAACGTGTCTCGCTTGCTAGAACGCTAGCATACGATCCGAAAATTCTCCTGATGGATGAACCATTCGGAGCGCTTGATCAACCACTTCGAGAGTTGCTACAGGAACAACTACTTGATATATGGCGGGATCTCAACAAGACAGTAATATTCATCACACATGACGTCGAGGAGGCTGTTTACCTCTCTGAACGGGTTATGGTTATGACTCGCCACCCCGGAACTAAGAAAGAGAGTTTTGAGATCGACCTTGATCGATCCAAAAGCCGTGAAGACGTTATTATATCCGATGAATATACAGATATGAAAAATAAGGTATGGAAATCACTTCGCGAAGAAACTAATCACAATCGTGAGATCTAATATGTCATACGAGAATCCTCAACTTAACCAGTTAAAAAGAGCACTCCCGGATCCGATTCGGAATCTTTGCTGGTTCATTTTTAAGTGGATACCAATAGCAATTGTCGCCGGATTTTGGGAGATAATAAGTGGGTCTGTTGTCTCAAGTGAAATTCTACCACCTTTTTCAGATGTGGTTCTGGCTACCTGGGATATTACCATTACGGGACAGATAGTACCACATATCCAGGTTTCTCTTTTCCGAGTCGCTTCTGGCCTAGCCCTAAGTGTTACAGTAGCTGTATTACTCGGGATCGGTATGGCTAGGGTACAGGCTATTGAGAACTTCTTTGAGATCCCTCTAGCACTAATCTATCCTCTCCCAAAAATAGCGCTAGTTCCCTTAGCGATTCTATGGCTTGGAGTTGGAACAGCAACATCAGTAGTGATTGTGTTCTTAGCCTGTCTACTACCAATTGTGCTAAATACATACAATGCTGCCCAAAACGTAGATCAGAATTTGATTTGGTCGGCACAAATGATGGGAATGGAATCTTGGAAAATACCTCTGAAAGTTGTAGTTCCGGCCACAATTCCAAGTATTCTAACTGGTATACGTCAGGCTATCCCAATCGCGTTCATCTCACTTGTTGGTGCAGAGCTTGTAGCATCAAACAGAGGCGTTGGTTTCGAGATTCTTCGACACGGACAAATTGGTAATTACACCTCTATGTTCGCCGTAATTGTCGTGATCTCACTTATCGCATTCTTCTCGGTACGTTTGTACGAATTGGGTGAACGGAGGTTAGTACAATGGATTTAGTCAATAACTATTCTATTAGTTATGGCGATGTGGTTGATTTCCTAACATCCATCTATTCAATTGCACTCTTTATTGTTCTCTGGGAAATCATCGGACAGTTTGGATTGATTCATTATTATTTCCTCCCCCCGATTTCTGATATTCTTCTCGAATTGTATGAACTTACAGTCTCCGGGGTTATGGTGCATCATGCCTACCTAACAGTTAAGAGAGCAATTATCGGTTTGATAATTGCCTGTATACTAGGTATTGTTGTTGGAGTATTGACCGCCCGAATTCGGGTTATGGAGTGGTTTTGGAATCCTGTTATTGAAATTGGCTATCCCGTTCCGATTATCGCATTGATCCCAGTATTTCTCTTCTGGTTTGGCTCTGGGGATGTTTCAAAGGTTATTCTTGTTATTGTTGGCTGTTTCTGGCCTGTAGCAATCAACGCCCGTAACGCAACCCGAGATATAGACAAAAATATCATCTGGTCGGCAAAAATGATGGGTACGTCAGATCGGGAACTAATCCGTAGGGTTGTGATTCCAGCGGCAGCACCTGGAATTATTTCCGGAGTTCAGATTGCACTTCCATTATCGCTTATTATTACATTTGTCTTCGAGATGACGGCAGGCGGAGGTGGTCTTGGCTTCCTTGAAATATCGGGGGTCAGAGATTTTAACTCCACTCAAACCTACGCAAGTCTAATCGTGATGATGATAATTGGATTTGTATTCGATCGGTGCCTTGTACTCGCTCGTTCCAAAATTCTTAATTGGGCTTGATCTCATTATTATTTGTTATATTTAAATTATTACGATTGAAATTTGTGTATTATTACTGGTTTAAACGCTGTCTCGACAAAACGAAATGATAGGTAGATGTAATCTATTAATTCTATTGTCAGAAACAAGGCGTTGACCGAGACGTTACTAACAGATTGCCACAAGGACCATCTATCGACGTTAGTTTCGTACTCTATCGGGACCTCGTTCGCCAGCACGCCCACATCGACTTTCCCGAGCTGCCGACCGGGAAGGCACTCGAGGTGCTGTACTAATTCGACCAGCCGCGAACTGTCTCCGAGATCGCCACCCGGAGCGACAACTACCGCAACACGATCAACCGCGTCCTCAAGCGGTTTCGCGACAGTAGGTTCGTCGGGAGGGACGACGGCCACTACGAGTTCAACGTCGACCTCGAGACGCGCGGCGAGATCGACGATGCTCGGCTCCCGGAGTGGGACGAGTTCCAGGAGCTGGCGGCTGATTACAAAATCGAATAATGATCGAGTGCTAATTTGGAACGAATTTCGGGAGTTACGCTTCTTCCGGACGGGGCGCGTTCTCGTACTTGACCATCTTCTCGGGCTTGTCGGAGATGCTGTCGTAGATCTGCTGGAGCGTCTCCTCCGCAGCGAGCAGGTTGTGTTCCTCCAGGAATTACCGTCCCTCCTCCGTGAGTCCATAGAACTTCCAGGGGTAGCCCTGCCGGCGCTGATCGTCACCCAGGACGACCTCCTTGACGATGCCGGCGTCGATGAGCTTTTGGATGTGCTTGTAGACGGTGGCATCGCTCACGCTGGGGTTGAGCTCCTCGAGCTCGTACATCGAGGGGAGCTGGTCGGGGTGCTGGAGGATGTTGTTGATCAGCGCGAACTGCGTCTGTTGGGTGACAAAATGAATGAGTTCCCGTGGTGTCGTGCTCTCACCGTTCCCAAGGCCATCGTCCATATTCGTGTGTTCAATCGAGTAGCCAAAGTAGTTTACCCCAGAGTAAACTACTGAGCAGGAAAAACTGAGGAGCAAGATAGGACCTACGCCTGTGGTGGAAGCTGACCATCTGGACGTGGGACCTTCCCCTGTTTGATTTCGTGGTCGACGCGACGCATATGTTTGCAGCCACCGTCTGGAGTGCGCTGCTGCCAATCGGGACAGGTACAGGATTGCCCGATGATATTGACTTCGTATCGATTTCCGGACGCCGCTTCGACTTCGTAGCGACCACCCTTGGCGAGTAGAGAGACGGTCATCGCTTCCTCGACAGCGCGTTTCGTTCGTGGCTCGAGATCTTCAGCTGAGGTGGAGCCATCCGATACGAGCATTCGGTCGCGAACGTCTCCCGCCTGTCCGCCGTCTGGAGCGACAGCGCCGCCCGTCTCCTGAATCCGGCTTTCCAAGAGTGCTTCCGCAAGGTTCCCCTCCGGCCAGAGGAAGTGGACTTCTCGACGCTCTCGATGATCGTAGGAGCCACAGGCAGCGGCACTCCCTTCCCAGACTCGCCAGGCCCCCAGCGCGGCCATCACGGTGAGGATGCCCCGGGGAACTGTTGTCCGTTCCTCAGGATAGAACACTCGAAAGCGCGTACAGTCGTCCTGTGGCGGTACTGTGTCCCACCACTCGACGTCGGACCCCCAGCTGTCGTACATCGCTTGATCCCGACCGTATCCGACCGTCACGCCGTCGACCTGCGGGACCTCCTCGGGGATCGAGTTGGCATCGCCTTCGAGGAGTCGGAGTACCGCGTACCGGAGATACTCGTGTACAGGGGAGTTCGTGGTTTGGGCGACTTGGTCGTACTGCTCTGCGACTCGCTCCGCTTCCGTTAGAACGGCTCTGAGATGTCGCTCTGTCATGATTCGGTGAGGCTGGAATGCGCCTCCGCCCCTCGGCGGGCGCTCCAAAAACGTAACCAACGCACCAGCCAGAGATCCCGAACTGTTGGTTAATCACCAGAGCTCCGGATGGGACACCCATCGGGCATCAACACCGACATCGGCCGTTGCCTACGACGATCCCTGTCGGGAGATCGCCGTGTCCAACTGCTCCCAGACCATCTCGAACGCCGGCGGATCACCGGTTAGATCCGGCAGCGTGGTCTCCCACTGGTGGCGGATCGTTTCTTGTTGTTCGTCCGGGAGTCCGTCGTTCAGATCAACGGTGAGCCCATCGTGTTTGCACTTCGCGTCGAAGGCGGGCCCCACGTCTGCAAAGTTGATCGCGACCGAATCGGTTTCGAGCAGCTGATAGAGGTCGTAGTAGTCACGGGCGGCCCCGCGCTGGTAGATCGCTCGGAGTTTTTCGGCGAAGATCTCCTCGACGCTGTACGCCTGGAGGTCGAACTCGGGCACGTCTTCGTACGCGTGCGTGTGCTGAACAGGGTCGAAGGCGACGTGCTCGTCGACCATCACGTCGATGCTGGTCGTGTTGGGGTGGTTAAGGACGGCGCGATACTGAATGCTGATGTCGACGTAGTGGGTCGGGTAGTGGTCTTGCTGAGATTCGTGATGCTCTCGAATCTCGAATTCGATGCCAGAGCGGTCGGCAATCGTATCGAGGACCGCTCGGAGCTCCTGTTGGGACCCCTGGTACTCCCCTCCGACGCCAAAATCAAGGTCTTCCGAGAACCGCCACGACTGCGGAAAATACAGCTTGGACAGCGCGGTCCCGCCTTTGAACAGGAGGTTGTCGCCGTAGTCGCTCGTAAAGATGCACCAGAGGAGCCACGAGTTGACGTAGTTCTTTTCGGCGTACCCTTGCCGAACGCCCAGTTCGCGAGCGAGAATCCGGAGCCGGTCCTGGCTGATCATCGCGATCAGGACTCCGTCGGCTCCAGCGTGGCTGGCTCGACGTTGATCCGGAGGCGATATGTGCTGTCGGTCGATCCGGTGTCGGGCCGGGTCGGGTCCAGTGGGGAATAGCCACTCGTGAACGACGCGACGAGCTCCTCGCGAGCGGGGAGGTCGATTCCGAGCTGGTCGGCGAGGTAGACGATCCGCTTAGTCGCAGCGCCGTTGTCGAGGCGTTCGAGGTACTCGCCGACAGTGAGCCAGTCACAACCCCGTTCGTCGGCAGTACGCATCGCGGTTGCGAGTTCCGGAAGGCCACCGCTGAACTCGGGGTGGTCCGCACAGTCGACCAGCGTCTTCTCCAGGTCACTGACCTGCACGGTCGTGCCCTCGATCGATGTCGGCTCAACGCCGAAGAATTTCCGCTCGGTGACTGTCGTGACGCGGTATGGGACGCCGTGGATCTCTCGGCTTTGCGCTCGGCTCGGCGTGACGACGTACACCGTCCGTGGGACCTGTTCGGTCAGTCCGTGGTGGCTGAGAGCGCTGTAGTAGCCGATGTACATCGGCTCGGCGACGTGGGCGGCGATGAGGTACTCGTGGGTCGTGTACATGCCTTCCTCGCCGGCAGTGAGTGGAATGATGAGATACGTGCCCGGGAAGAGCCGGTCGAGCCAGCCCTTCTCGGTGAGCCGGGAGGCGATCTCGCGGGCGGTGTTTGGGGGGACCTCCAGCGTCGTCTCGATGTCGTCGACGGAGATGATCTGGTGACCCGCGCCAGCGAGTCGTGCAAGGAGTCGACTTTCTCGAGTCGAGAGCCCCTGGCGTATATTTTGCGTTTGTTCTATGGCACTCATACCTGCGTTTCTTACATAGAGTATAAACACGGGCTTGCTTTAGCCTTGTGACTGCCGCGGACAGCGGAGACGAGCAGACTTAACCAACAGAATCGGGGTGTGGAACCGTGCGTTGGTTAAGGATTCAAGCGCCGTCTTCGAGCACGTCGATGAGTTCTTCTGCTGTGGAACTGATCCGGTCGAGACGGTCGCGAACGATCTCGGGATCGTCCGACTCCCACGCAGCCAAGTAGAACGCCGACCCGCTGGTATCTAACCCACAGTACCGCCCGACGACGTACGCGACGGCTTCGGCCTCGACTTCGCGTTTCGACCGCTCGGTGTCGTCGTCGACGTCGAAGTGAAGCAGGGCGTGGGCGTACTCGTGGATCAACGTCCGCGCAAGGTCGGCCTCGTTCTCCCGATCACGTACCTCGACACGCGGTTGCATATCGACGAGGCTCAGCTGCTCGCAGATGCCTTTCGCCTCGCCGTGCGTCCACTCCGCTTCCGGAACGATCCGAACCGTCACGCCAAGTTCGTCGGCGGCTCCAGTCAGCCGACCGACGAGGTCGCCGGCGTCCCCGGTGGCTTCCGTGTCGAGGTCAGGAAGCGGTTCGCCTTCGGTCTGAGAGACGTCGAACACCGGCGCGGGCTTGAACCCGACGAGGCCCTCGGACCACTCTTCGGGCGGTGTCTCGTCGTACTCACAGTCGCTGTCCTCGTGGTAGCTTGGCGAGTTCTCGCACTCTGGACATTGCTTGGTGATGATCGGCGCCCAGATCCAGATGGCCGACTCCCCCTCCTGGACGTGCCGGTCGAACTCCTCCTGCCACGTCCGGTAGCCCGCCACCCGGGTTGCCTCCGGGTACTGGCGCTTGATGAGGAGCGTGTTCCGATACGAGTAGTCGTGGAAGCGGCTCTGGACGTCTAGCCACTCCTGGAACTCCTCACTAGTCTGCGCGTTGTCGACGCCGGCGACGAGGTCGTCGATCCACTGTTCGATCGTACTGTTCATCTCGTCTGATCGCGTGTCGGTCTGGTCGAAGGAGACCGACGAGTCTCTGGTCGTAGACATTATGATCACCGAATCGAGTTCACGGCGACTGCGTCTGTTCAGACCGCGCCGCACCCCTCAGGGGCGTTCAAAAAACACATCTCCACAGCGCAACTGACTGGTTTTAGCGACTCTGCGGGAGAACACTCGAAGAATAATAACGACCGCTCGGTCACCGATGGGGACTTACGACTGCTCCTACTATCTCTACAAAACGAGGGCCGGATTGATCGACGTAGGTACTGGCCCCTCTCTCCGCTCATCTATGACCACACTCTCGAAACAGTGGATTCAGCACAATCAGGTCGCCATCTACGCTGTCGCCGTTCTCCTCGCGATTGGGGTCGGGCTCGGGCTCCCCGGTGCGAGTTCGATGCTGGAACCGCTCATCAATCCGGTGTTGGCTGTCTTGCTGTACGTCACGTTCCTTGAGATACCGTTCGTCCGGATCCGGAGAGCATTCCGAAACGGACGGTTTATGGCGGCTGCGCTGGGTATGAACTTCGTGGTCGTGCCGGTCGTCGTGTTCGGCCTCACGCGGTTCCTTCCGCAGGAGCCGGTAATTCTCGTCGGCGCGTTTATGATGTTGTTGACGCCGTGTATCGACTACGTCATCACGTTCACCGAACTCGCGGGCGGTGACGCCGAACAGATCACGGCCGCGACGCCGGCGCTGATGCTCATCCAGCTGTTGTTGCTCCCCCTGTACCTCTGGCTGTTTATGGGTCAGCAGGTGGCCGAGTTTATCGAGGCCGGGCCGTTCATCGAGGCGTTCATCGTCATCATCGCGCTGCCACTGACGCTCGCGTGGGCGACCGAATACTGGGCGGAGCACTCCAGCCGCGGCGCACAGTGGCAGGCCACGATGGGGTGGTTGCCGGTCCCGATGATGGGGGCGACGCTGTTCGTCGTCATCGCCTCCCAGCTGCCGCGCGTGCAGGACTCGATCGGACAGATCGCGTCGGTTGTCCCCGTCTACGTCGCGTTCTTGGTCATTATGCCGCTCCTCGGTCGATTCGTGGCGGGAGTGCTCGGGATGGAAGCTGGCGAGAGCCGGGCGCTCGTGTTCACCTCCATCACCCGGAACTCGCTGGTCATTCTTCCGCTGGCACTCGCGTTGCCGTCGGGCTATGCGCTCGCACCAGCGGTCGTGGTCACCCAGACGCTCGTCGAACTAACGGGGATGGTCGTCCTCACGCGAGTCGTCCCGGCGTGGTTAGTGCCGGAAGCTCCCAATCAGCTCCTTGATCTTGATGTTACAAGGTGACTGAGCTCCCTTCGATCCTACAAACGAAACCGCGGGCTTCGGTCAGCGGAGCTCGTGACGTTCGTCCGCGAAGCCTACCGTGACGAGGTACTTGAGGAACGCGTCGAACCGTTCGACGTCACTGGGCGTGTCGATCGCCAGGTGACGTACCCACTCGATAGCCCACTGGAAGGCAGGATCTGTGCCGCCCTTGCCGTGTAGATACCACCACCGGGCCGCTTTGAGAACTACTATGGGACTCGTCGGTGGCTGCTCACCGGCGAGCCCACGGGTGATGGACTCGATTTCGTCGGGGACGTCGGCGGGATCGACCTCCGCCGATTGCGTGTTGTCGATATCGACGGGGATATCGTCAATTGAGACGTTGTCGACATTCTGTTGTAGACTCACAAGATGTCAACTCTGAGGATTCTCGATGGAGCCCTCGCTCTCTCGGGGGTACGAAAAACAGACCGGTGCTACGAGTAGTGTTCAGATTAGCTGGTTCTACGCCAAGGCAAACGATTAATATTATTTTGTTGATTATTTTTTGACAAACTAAAATATATTATAATTGATTTTGTGTGACACGGTCTAGTTAACGACCCCAGCTGGCGTTCGATTATCTACCGCTTGATTTGGTCGTTGGAAATTAATAATAATACACGAACTGTGCAAGTCATTGGGCGATGGAAGCCCGACTGCCGACCCACGAATTATGGAAATAGTCGATTCTCATTTGGAGGGTGTGGCACCACTTTTCGATGAGGTTTCAGTCAACGTAGTCAAGGTGACCGTTCAAGTCTAATCGAAAGAGGGCAGTCAGGTATCCATAGCCATCAACCAGAAATTCAGTGTTCAAGAGATCGTGTTTCTCGGTGAGTTGCTCAAAAAACTCTATTGCTGGATCGGTACCCTGTCGGTCGAAGAGAGCACCCTCGAAGAGTAACTTTGAGTCAAGGTCTATTGCAGCATATACCCAAGACAGATTGCCGTTGATTCGGACAGCGGTCTCGTCGACGGCGACCCGCGTCGGCTGCGCCGTCACCGGGTCGGGAACGCTGTCAGCCAGCCGATGTATCCACTGCTAAATTGTCTGATGAGACCGTTCCACACCGATCGAGCTAAGAATCGCAGCTGTCTCTCTGAGTGAACAGCTAGTCGCGTAGAGTCGGACAGCGAACGCCCTGACGGTTGCCGCCGTCCGCTCACGCTCCCAGGAATTTTTGAATATACAGTGCCTTCTTCGTCGATTCTGCGCCGTGGCGGCAAACATCACTCCACCTGCGTGGCCTTGGTTCCAAATACGAGAAATCTGGTACTCGGAACAACGTCAAACATATGTTTCTATAAATATAATGACGAATAAAACAGTCCTCAAACTGTTTCAGTCACGCTGAAGCAATCACTACTGCAAATTGGGCGCAAGTGTTCGCCTTCGCATAGAAGCAGCTTATCTGAACCCTACCCCATCTACCATTAAAATTATAATATTCTGGATAGTCCCTATTACACCTGATGTCAGTAACGACTACACTCGATAAGCAAATGTTTGAGGATATTGTAGATGCTATGTTAAACGCGATACAGGAGGAAATAGATCGTACACGCGCGGAAAAAACAGCCTTCGATAATTTCGGTTCCCGCGTGGACGAGATATGTGATCAAGTTAGCCAATCAGGTGCTGGAGTGTGCTCGGCGCCACTTGACTCAAAAGATGCGACCATTATTCAACCGCAACCGCAAACGACTCGAAGTCGCCCAAATATTACTGCAGAGATTAGAGAGGCGTACGAATCTACTGTGATGTCACTTTCATACTTTGATGAAGAGTATGGGGAAACGTATTCCGAATCCATTCGAGAAGAGTTCGGTCCGGAAATCGCTACGCTTCTTCTCACTGCGGAGTGTCTGACCCCAATAGCCCAAGACACATTATTGACGCGTATCAACGAAGCATCACAGCAGCGTGAAGAGTTTCTCCAAGGATGTAAGCGCGAGCGACGTTCGGTGGAAAATGTGACTGCCGATCTGAAATCAATACACCATTCCCTCTGTTCATACGATCAGATTGCCATTAATCAACAAGATTTCGGTAATTTAGAGGCTCACAGGAACTATTTGCGAAGGCTTGAAGATGTGTGTGAGGAAGTTACGAAGGAACGACAAGTCGATATCGACCGTTACCGAACAGAGTTTGAAATATCTCCCAACGAAGGTGACCTTCCGCAGTATCTGTACGCAGATCTTGCATATGATTATCCTATGCTGTATTTGTGTAGCACAGTGAGTACAGAGCTTCAGGAAATCCGCAAACAGGTTGAGGATGCGATGACCGAAACTCTCGAATAATGCTCTTCCGCTATATTGTGTTAGTTATGAGGACCTTGCTAGTCTTAACCCACAGTTATCTCGAATACCCCCTCGGCTAATGGCTTGCAGATCTACTCTACTAGCCGTTTATTAGGTATATACACTAACTTTTAGCATCGCAAAATATTAGTCTTCTAATGTACAGGATAGTGTATGAACAAAAACCCACCGAAGAACGGGGTTAACAGTGTTATTAACACGTACACCATTCTAAGGGCTCTAAGGGATGAAGAAGGAGCTACTATTACTGAACTTGCTGAGATAGTTGAACTCTCCCCAGGGGCAATTCACAATCATCTATCGACACTAGAATCGGTTAATATGGTAAAAAAGCGCGGTAAAAAGTATGTTATTGGGCCTGAATGTCTTTTATTTGGAGCTCACGTACGGAATCACGCTCCGGTCCTTCAAGCTGCAAAAGGAGAGATCGATTCACTGGCGATGGAAACTGGGGAAATAGGACACATATACATTGAAGAAAATGGTCGATTGTTTATCCTTCACGAGATCTTCGGGGAGAATGCAGTTAGCCAAAACTATCATATCAAACGCAGAGAAAAGGCGCATGACTGGTTACACTGCACGGCAAGTGGTAAATCAATTTTAGCTGAGATGGATGAAAGCCGGGCTGAAGAACTCATTCAACAATCGTCACTTACAGAGCAAACTGAAAATACAATTACAAATCCAGACGAGTTGTTAAGAGAACTGGAAAAGATCCGAGAACGGGGGTACGCCTATGACCGGGAGGAACACATTACCGGTATCCGTTCTGTGGGTACCATTGTTAAACACGATGATGGATCAATTGCGGGCTCTATTAGTTTAAGCGGGCCAACAACCAGACTCCAAGACGAATTTTTTGAGGAGGAATTACCTCTGAAGGTGAAGCAGGTAGCAAATATTAGTGAAGTTAATTTACAGACAGGTGACACTTTCTTTTAGCATCGCCAAATGTCAGATTTCTCTTCTGCCCTTTGATTGTGCTGAGCGTCGTCCACAGCTTTCTAAAATCACATATGTACTTCTGTTATATCTCGGACCCTCATTATCAATCAAAAATGACCGAAACTCTCGAGAGTATAATTTAGCCATACTAAATTTCTCATAGAAGCAAGCAGAGGAGGCTCCATATCGTTCCCGACTATGCTGACCGGTTTCTCACAGGGGGGACAAAATGATGTTAAAGAATACACCACTCACCCAACAAAGAAAAAGAGATCTATGAGACTACAAAAACGGAAACGGAAAGTCAAGGTATGGCTCATAAGAAGACTTTCTAATGTAGCTCTGCTCACTCTCACCGACATATATATTAACCAGAACTCTAAATCCAGTATAGCGTGAAAAATGAGGACCGATGATAGTCTCTTAACTGATGTCACAGTGCTTGACCTCGGTCAAGCCATTGCAGCACCAAGTGCGGCGGGACTACTAGCAGATTTTGGTGCAGACGTAGTGAGCGTCGAACCCCCTGGCGGTAGTTCGCAGCGAGAGTTTGCGAAAGGCTCGCCACTACCTAACTTCGATCGAAATAAGCGGTCGATCGCGCTGGATCTCAAGACCGAACGAGGGACCGAAGCTCTCTACCGGTTAGTAGAGGCGGCTGATGTCGTCATTCATAACAACCGACCTGGTAAAATGCAGGAGTTGGGGTGTGATTACGACACCCTTTCCGAGATCAATCCTAGGCTGATCTACTGTTCGCTTACAGGTTACGGGGAGTCTGGACCGTATAAAGATCGCCCCGGTTTTGATCCGCTTGCACAGGCAGTTTCTGGATTAATGTCGATGACTGGTGAACCAGACAGGAAACCTTCCCGAATCGGTGCCTCCACAATCGACATCGGCACAGGAATCTATGCTGCGTATGCGATAATGATGTGCCTTTATAAACGGAAAGAAACCGGACGCGGACAGAGAATCGAAACATCACTGATTGATACGGCGGCGATGTTTATGTCACAGTGGTATACGTATGTCAGTATGGGCGAACAGCCCCCTCAGAGACAAGGCCATACCTGGGATGCGTACGCTCCTGCCGGCGTGTTTGAAACGCATACTGATCCGATCTATATGTCCGTTCCATTCCAACATCTCTGGGAACGGCTCTGTAAAGCCGTTGACCGGCCAGATTGGGTAGCAGACCCTCGGTTTGAGACGAAGGAAAGCCGCCTCCGGAATCGCGAAGCTCTCCATTCTGAATTAGACGAAGAGTTCAAATCCTATTCTCGATCTGAACTGATGGATCTTCTCCTCGATGCCAATGTCCCTATTGCAGAAGTGAATACGGTGGAGCAAGCACTCCACGATCAACATCTCCAGGAGCGGGGAACAATACAAACAATAGAGAATCCAAATGGAGATGAGGTAAAGGCGGTTTCACCGCCGATTCGACTTTCTGAGGCTCCAGCAACCCAGTCTTCGGCGCCGCCGCAATTGGGAGAGAATTCACGGGAAGTCCTTCGAGAGTGCGGATACAATGAAGACGATATTGAATCTCTCTTGGCAGAAGGAGTGATTCAAATCCCCCAATGATCCGAACCGATTTACCCACCCGAATCCGTAGACAGAAGATCCGCAACAGTTCACCCAACACTACCGAGCTAGAACCCTAATATGTCACACAAACCCCTGTCAGATGTTTTCGTGATCGATGCATCACAAGGAATTGCCGGACCAGCAGCAGGAGCGATGCTTGCAGACTTCGGGGCAAAGGTGATTTCGTTGGAACCACCTAAGGGGAAAACCGCCCGTGGCTACGCTGGTGGGGCCGCCCTCGCGAACATCTCGCGGAACAAGCAGTCTATCGCCGTGGATCTTAAAACCGAAGAGGGACAGGCTGTGTTAGAAGAGTTGGTCGCCGATGCTGACGTGTTCCTCCATAATAACCGCCCAGGAGTTTCGGAAAGCCTAGGGTGTGGGTATGACAAGTTGAGCGAGATCAATCCCGAGCTCGTTTACTGTTCGATAACAGGATATGGAGAAACAGGTCCGTACAAAGATCGACCTACGGTTGATCCGCTAGCCCAAGCGATGTCGGGAATTATGGAGATGACTGGTGAACCGGATCGGAAGCCCTCGCGTGTCGGGGTCTCGGTGAGTGATATGGGGACCGCGGTATATGCTGCCTTCGGCGTTCTCACGGGACTTCGGACGGCGGAACAGACTGGAGAGGGACAAAAAATTGAAACTTCGCTTTTCGATACTGCTGCTGCTTTTATGGGCGTCTGGTACAGTCATTATAGCAAATTTGGGGAAGTCCCACATCGGCAAGGGCATTCCTGGGAGCCGTACGCGCCTGCTGGAATATTTGAGACCTCGACGGGGCAGATCTATCTGGCGACTCCGTTCCAATATCTCTGGGAACGAGTCTGTGAAGCTGTAGAGCGTGAAGACTGGCTCAGTGATCCACGATTTAAATCTGAAGACGCAAGACGAGAAAACCGAGAAGAACTCATTGCGGTTATGGACGAAGAATTCTCGAAGTACAACCGTGAGGAGCTATTAGACCGGCTTCTCGAGGCAGGTGTGCCAGCCTCAGAAGTACACACAGTTCCCGAAGCAACCGAAGATGAACACCTCCACCAGCGTGGAACAATTCAGCAAACCGAAGATCACGAGGGAGATGACGTTCTCGCTCTCTCGACTCCGGTGATGATGTCTGGTGAGCCACCGCAAATCAATCAGCGCCCTCCACGACTCGGTGAACACTCTAAAGAAATCCTGCAGGAAGTTGGATTTGACCCCGAGGTTATTGACAATCTCATTGACGAGGACGTCGTTATCGTTGAGTAGCCGTTCTCTGGTCGATAGAACAACTCCCCGTTAGCGACTACGGGTAACCAAAATATTTATTAGAGTGTGTTAGATTGATACGGATGGATTCACGGATGATCGATGACAACAATTCACTGGTAAGCCGACGGAAAGTTCTTCAATCAGTAGGTGTCGCAAGCGCTGCTTCTTTGGCGGGTTGCAGCTCCGGAGGCGAAAACAGTTCCGGAGACGAAGGCACCTCCAGCGGCGAATCCGCAAACTGGGTTATGGGAACAAGTGAACAGGGAACTTCCACGTTCTCGATAGGACAGGCTCTCCAAAGTGTTATTCGGGAACAGAGCGATCGGGTCAACCTCTCAGCACAATCGTCAGGAGGTCAGGTAGCAAACGCCCGATCGCTTGGAAGTGACTATGATCTGGCGATCATCTCGAACAATCTTCACTACGATGCCCTCCAAGAGACTGGGCCTTTTGCTGAGCAGCCCCCGAGCAACCCGCTCTGGGCTGGTTTCTCAGTTACGGGCGCAGAATGTTTTATGTTGACCAAAGCCGACAGCGATATCGAGACATTCGATGATCTTCAAGGCCGGACAATTACAACCTTCGGGACCGGTTCTGCACTCTATCAGTTGACTATGACCGTGTTTGAGGAACTCGGAATTAAAGGAGAATATGAGCACCGTGAGATTCCGTTGAACGAATTCGGATCTGCGCTGGAAAACGGGAGGATCGAGGCTTGTGGTGGGTATACTACGCTCCGTGGGACGTCTGCGTCTGGAGGAATGCAAGAGCTAATGAATCGTGTTGACCTGAAGGCGGTGAAAATGACTGACGAACAACGCGAGCAAGTTTCAGATATCACATCTCCGCCTATCGAAACCATCCAGCCAGAACCGTTCGAAAACATCGATCAGGTCACAGCGTGGACTGATACCGCGAACGTAATTTATGGCGACCACCTTCCCGAAGAGCTTGTTGAGCATACGACTCGAACGTGGATTGAGAACTGGGATCAGGTTAAGGACACATATGGCGGCGTCTTGGATGCAACCGATGAGGCCCTTGTGAGTGGCTTACTCCCCAGCTTCACCCTCCACCCCGGAGCAGCGGCATACCTCGAAAGCCGTGGAATCTCCCTTGACGAATGGGCAGTTGGGTCACAGTGAAATCCGGTAACCCCACACAGCGATAACTGCCGATAGAAAGAAACTCCAGATCCTAATTCCAAACTGACTACCATACGCGCTATGTCCTCTAAGAACCCGGCATCAAAACCCCTCTCAATCCGTTCGTTGCCTCGCTTTGAGATGATCTTGTACGCACTTGCAGTCGCTTTCTGGTTGTTCATCTCTTGGCAAACGGTCAGACAGGAACTCGCTAGACCGTTATTCGGCGTCATCGTACTCGGTGGAGCCGTAACGGCGTACGCCGTGAAAAACATCTCTCAAGCGAGATCTCAAGGGAATGCAGGCCGGACTGCTGCGTTGGCTGTCTCGTTGGTTGTCAACATTCTCGTCTCATCGTATGTAGTTCTCAACTTTAGCGTGCTCCAGACAGTCCGCGTTGGCTATGCTACCCAGGCGGACTACGTTCTTGCGGCTGTATTCATAGCCACTATTCTCTACTTGACGTATGACGCGTACGGTGCAGCTTTCGCGGGAATGATCATAGCGGTGCTTCTCTATAGTCAGTTCGGGTATTTATTCCCCTCTTGGCTCTACCACGGCGGTTTGAGTGTTGAACGCGGCCTTCAAGTGGGTATGTTGGACTTCCAAGGGGTATACGGAACGTTAACTCAGATAATGGGCACGATGGTTGCTCCATTTCTACTGCTAGCCGGGTTACTCCGCAGTTTCGGCGGGTTCGGATTGATCGTTCGTGGCGCATTCTGGTTTTCTACCCGGGTCAAAACCGGAATCGGCCAAATGGCTGTTATCAGCAGTCTGCTCATCGGTTCTATCAACGGTAGCGCCCTCGCAAATACAACAATTACAGGGTCGTTCACGATTCCAGTCCTGAAAAGTACAGGAATCAAAAAGGAACAAGCAGCTGCAATCGAAGCCGTGTCGTCTTCCGGCGGACAGATTATGCCACCGGTAATGGGGGTTGCAGCGTTCCTGATGGCAGACATCCTTGCTCGACCCTTAGTCGATATCTTCGTGGCCGCCGCCATTCCAGCATTGATCTTCTATCTCACCATCTCGGTTTCCGTGTACCAGATCAACAAACGAGAAACAGACTCCCAGTCGCTCTCGAAGTCACGAGTCATCGAAGAAATCCCCGAGATGCGAGACTGGCTGGAAAAAGACCATCCCAAGCAACACTCCCTCAGCTACCGACTCTTGGAGGTACTTCAGTTTCTTATTCCGATCGGTGTCCTCTTCTATCAACTGGGCGTCGTCCGAACCACGGTAATGCGCGCTGGAATGTTTGCCGCAGGAACAATGGTTCTCACCGGCGTTGGGTTCTTAATCGCGAGTAACTTCCTTGACCACACAGAAGATTTCGTAGCCGTACCTCAGACAACACTCTCTCAGTTGGGTTCCGGGATTCGTGACGGCCTCGAATCTCTCGCCCCACTTACCATCGTCGTCGCCGCCATTGGGCTGATGGTTGATACACTGTTCACTACCGGGTTACCTGCCACTCTCGCATTTGCTCTCATCGATATCTCCGGGGGTGTGTTACTCTTTTTGTTGGTTATAACGATGATCCTCTGCATCGTTCTCGGGATGGGAATGCCGACGAGTGCGTCATATCTCGTCGTTGCACTCCTCATCGCACCCAACCTAATTGACTTCGGCATTCCCGAACTACCAGCACATTTCTTCGTTCTCTACTTCGCGATCTTAGCCGCGATCACTCCACCCATCGCTCCCGGAATCGTCATCGCTAGTGGCATTGCCGATGCTGACTTTTGGAAGAGTAGTGCTGAAGCGATGAAGATCGCTATTCCAGTCTTTGTACTTCCATTTGCGTTTATCTACAGTCCACAACTGGTCTCATCAGAAGTCTCTCTGAATATGATCGTGACTGCTATTGTTGTCATCATTGGGACAACAATTCTCTCGATCGGGCTCAACTCACGAGGGTTCAGTGCGCGACTTCCAGAAGACGTAACGCCCGCAATAGGACGTCTGGCTCAGATCGCTGTGGTACTCGTCGGTATCGTAATTATGGTGGTACCAAAGTAACCGCTCCGCCTGCTCTGAAATCGCGGAAATAGAAACCCGATTTACGGCTATTCAGGCTTCCTCAACGACATTCGCGGAGACGAAGTCATCAATTTCCTCTTCACTGAATCCGGAGTCGCGTAGAACTTCCCGAGTGTCTGCGCCAAGCTCAGGGGCTACGTGCTCAAATCTTCCCGGAGTCTTAGAGAATTGAACAGGTGTTTGGACCACGAGAGTTTCTTCGTTCTCCGCACCCTCGATTTCTCGAACCGTGCCTCGCTGCCGAAGATGCTCGTCTTCAGCTGCCTCCTGCACAGTCTGTAGCTCCGATGCAGGAACACCTGCAGTAATTAGTTCCGCAAGTAAGTCGTCGCGGTCGTACTTTTCGAACTCTGCCTCGATCTCGTCGAACAACTGATCTCGATTTGCAAGCCGATCCTCATTGGAAGCGAATCGATCGTCGTCGAACCAGTCCATACGGTCAACAGCGCGACATAGCCGTTTCCAGTATGGCTGGGCTGGTACGGCAATATACACCGGCCGTGTCCCCGTATTGAATACGCCCGATGGGGCATATACTTCCCACGAATGACCCTGTCGCTCCGGTACAGACCCGTCTTTACTGTACTTCGTGTACCAGTTTGACATAATCATCGCGGCTGTATCAAACAGGGTACTCTCGATTTTCTGTCCCTCACCAGTCTTTTCGGCGTGAACCATCGCTGTCAACGTCGCGAAGGCAGCGTTGATTCCAGTCGCAACGTCAATCGTTGGGCCGCCAATTCTAGACGGTTTTCGATCAGGCTCGCCCGTCATCCACATTAGGCCCGAAACCGCCTGTGCAAGCGGGTCAATCCCGGGCCGGTTTCGGTACTGTCCCTCCTCACCGTAACCAGTGATCGAACAGTAAACAAGCTCTGGATTAATCTCGGCTAAGGTGTCGTAATCGCAATTAAAATCGGCCATCTTCCCCGGACGGTTACTTTCGATAAGAGCATCAGCCTCGGCAACCAGTTTATGGACGATTTCAGTTCCTTTCTCTGTTTTCAGGTCAACGACGATAGCATCTTTATTTCGACTCACGTTCGGGAACGCTGAACCGTCAGCGAGGTACCGCTGACTCGCTCCATTGGGCGGTTCAATAGAAACTACATCAGCTCCGAAATCACCGAGCATAGCTCCTGCAGTCGGTCCAGCCACACCCTGTGACAGATCCAGGACCGAATACTCTTCAAGGGGTTGTCTTACCATCAATCGACCAATTAAATCGATACTTCTTAATCTTTGGGTTGACCCTGTCTGATCGTTAGATTCCCCGAACGGACTGAACTATTGACGAGACCAGTAATTGAGTAATAGGCAGTACATACTACTGACTGACTCGACGCCTAAGATCATTCAATATTGATAAAAAGATGGAAATTAACAGTAGTGAAAAGCCACAGTTCGTCATCACGAAGTACCCAATTAACAGTCCGTTGACTTAGTGAAGAAGAGATAGTTTACATACTGGCACAATACCCTCCCAATAACCTTGAATGAATATCACTTTATTCGTTAATCGGATAGTAAGAGAATTGTTAAACGGCCAAAAGGGAAAATCACTTGTAGCGATCGCCGGCGCGTGGGGAACACTCGTCGGATCACGGATGATTTACCCGGTGCTTCTTCCGCATCTTCGCGAGTCATTTAACCTCAGCCTCACAGTGGCCGGATTCTTGATCACGATTCTTCTTCTCGGAAGCGCATTGGGGCAACTACCGGGTGGAATTCTCGCCGATCGCTACAGCGAACGACTCGTTATGATTGCAAGCGCTGTAATCGTAGCGATCGCGCTTGGATTCGTTAGTATCGTCCCGAGTCCACTGTTGTTGTTTATTGCGACAGGTGCTGTTGGAGTCGGCCAGTCCTTGTATCCGATTGCTCGGATCACCATTCTTTCGGATATCTATCCAGATCATCTGGGAAGCGCTCTCGGTGTAACAATGGCAACTGGAGATCTGGGACAGACAATTCTACCACCGATTGCCGGAGTACTTGCGGTGGCTCTCACGTGGCAGGCCGGGATGACCTTTCTCGTTCCTCTACTTCTCCTTGCCGCAGTTTGCCTTTGGGCGGTACTCCCCGCCAAAACTTCCGCCGGTAGTTCAGTAACCCTCTCTTCTGCGTCGACAACCACTCTACTTTCGAGTCTGCGACAGCCAAATATGGCGTATATGATTCTTATTTTATTCCTGTACATCCTCACTTGGCACTCGTTCACTGGGTTCTTTCCGACCTACTTAGTTCAAGAGAAAGGGATGTCTTCCTCTTCAGCCAGTATTCTGTTCAGCGCTTTTTTCGCGTTCGGGATCATCGTGAAACCCCTCTCCGGAGCGGCATACGACCGACTAGGAATGCGGAAATCGCTAATTTTCGTTCTTCTTGGACCGATTATCGGGCTCGGATTGCTTCCACTTCTTACTGAATTTTGGGCACTTGCAACCGCCACCGCACTTGTAAGTACAATGCTTGGATCAGGAGCAATTACCCAGTCCTTCCTCGCAGACACATTCCCTAGAAGAGTACGCGGCACTGGTCTCGGAATAATTCGAACCAGCGTTTCAGCAGTTGGTGCAACAGGACCAATAGTTTTCGGCTATATTGGTGATGCCGGGTACTTTGACGAAGGCTACTTGATATTGGCCGGTATCCTCGTTGTCGTAGTGATCCTCACGATTAACTTACCGCGGCAGTTTTCAGATCAAGATGAAGAATGAGGCGGAACGATTGTGAGTGTTTATGTTCGAAACCGCCCCCCTCAGCGGAGATAGTGACTGCTCCGAGTTGGATTTTCTGGAGGGAGAAGTGAGACCTGAGTCCGCGATGAAGCTCAGTATCCGGCCTCATTTGGCTATATTATAATTTTCTGATACCATATTGAATCTAGATAAGTAAGGTGTCAAATGCTGTCCAGCGACCGTTCACAACTGGGTGCAGAAGCCCGATCAACAACCGCTCGGTGCGCTGATCCAGATTATGTCGCGGTTGATGAGGCTGTGATCCAACTGAAAGACGAACGGTTCTAGCTATACGGCGTAGTCGATCCCGACACAACCCCTTTGCCGCATATATGGCTCTCTCCGTGGGGAAATCAAGCGATTACCGAAATCTTCCTTGCGGAACCCCGCGACAAACCTCTCGTCGATAATTCAGTGTTCTTCGTCGATTCTATACCGTGGCTGCAGGCAGGACTTCACCGGAACGCCCTCAATTACAAATACGAGAAATCTGGTAGTCGGAGCAGCGCTAAACGTTTCATTTTAAAAATATATGTATGAAAAGATTAGTTCACATACTGTTTCAGTCACGCCAAAGCAAGCACCCCCGAAAATTGGCTGCAAGCGTTCGCCTTCGCATAGAATCTGCTTATCTGATCACTACTTTATATTTCATTAAGATCAGGATATTCTAGATAGTCTCCCTTAGACCCGATTTCAGCCACGAATATACTCGATAAGCAAATGTTTGAATACCGAACTCCACTTGACGCACGGGTATCTGTTTGAGTCACGAATCCAAATAAAAACCATTCCGGGCATTTGCTTCGCTGATTATCTGACAACTGTAATGTGGAACGTGTCACCACGGCTTTGCCAGTCCAGTTCATAGACCGACCTATGGCACACACAGCAGTCATCGCAGGTGTCGGTCCGGGACTCGGTGAATCGCTTGCACGCAAATTCGCAGCTGAGGGCTGTCAGGATTCTCCGTGGACGTCACCGGTTCCCGTCGTATTCGGTTGGGTGAGAACATCTACCCGCTTTCGTCGCTCTCACACCGACTGATCCGATTGATCAATCGACAGGTTTCTTAAGCATTCGCCACGTGGTGTGTGGTAGGTGAACCCAATGCCCAAGGACATACTGCTCATCACCGGGGACTTCGGCGAGGACTACGACGTTATGATACCGTACCAGGGGCTGGAGATGGTCGGCCACAACGTCGACGTGGTCTGTCCAGACAAGGAAGCGGGCGATCGGATCAAGACTTCGATCCACGACTTCCGCGGGGACCAGACGTATATGGAGGATCGCGGACACGACTTCGAGTTGAACGCGACGCTCGCCGATGTCGACCCCGCCGAGTATGACGCGTTATACTTACCGGGTGGGCGGGCGCCCGAGTACCTCCAAACGTACGACGAAGTCCTCGAGACTGTTCGGCACTTCTTCGACGCGAACAAGCCGGTAGGGGCGCTGTGTCACGGCCAGCATATCCTCAACGCCGCCGACGTCGTGGAGGGATTCGAGATGACGTCGTATCCCGCACTGCGCCCCGAGTGTGAGGCCGCAGGGTGTGCCGCGTGGGTGGACGAGGTCACCCGGGACGGCAACCTCGTGACGGCCCAGGGGTGGGACGACCATCCGGAGATCCTGTCGATCTTCCTCGAGATGCTCGGCACCGAGGTCCGACACGACGGAGAGGTCGCACCGGCAGACGACTGATCGCGTCAGTCCCCTCACGCAGATGGAGCGGTGAACGCCGACCGGAGGCGGTCCCCGATCTCGTCCAGTGCCTCGAAACCACGGGACAGTCCGGCGCCGTAGGCCCTCCCAGTGAACCCGTGAATCATGTCCGGGTAGTTGTGCAGGCGGACGTCGACGTCCTCGTCCTCGAGCCGGTTTGCATAGGCGATTCCCTCGTCGCGCAACGGATCGAATCCAGCGGTGATCACCGTCGCAGGGGGGAGTCCACTGAGCAGGTCTGCCTGCAGGGGTGCAGCGTAGGGATTCGTGTCGTGCAGTTCCGTCTGCAGGTACCACCGCCAGAACCAGACCATCTTCTCGCGCGTGAGCAGATATCCCGTCGCGTTCTCGGAATAGGAGTCGGTGTCGAACGAGCGGTCAGTGATGGGCACGTCGAGGACCTGGTGGACGAGCGACGGGCCGCCCCGGTCTCGCGCCAGCAGCGCGACCGCCGTTGCGAGATTTCCCCCCGCAGAACGCCCGCCGACGGCGATCCGGTCCGGATCCACGCCGAACATCCCGGGATTGGAAGCGACGTACTTCGTCGCAGCGTAACAATCCTCCAATCCGGCGGGAAACGGATGTTCGGGCGCGAGACGGTACCCGACAGATACGACGACGCACGGAACGTCGTTGGCGAGGTGTCGGAGCGTCCCCTCCGGGGAGTCGAGACCGCCGAGTACCCAGCCGCCGCCGTGGCAGTACACCAGACACGGTGCCGGCTCCTCCCCGCTGTCCGGGACGTACACGCGGACCGGGACGTCACGTCCCGGTCCAGGGACGGCGAACTCGGCGACGTGGTCCACCGCGGGCAGATCCGCCGGCGAATCGGACAGCACCGACCGCAGCGCTCGCACCGCTTTGATCCCTATCCTGGATCGAAGCATTCGATCGTCGTCGACGGCAGTCGCGTTCCACAGCAGTCGCCCGAGTGGTGTGGGGTTCAATGCGGGGTCGAGCTCGGGGTTCGGCGCCGCCGCGCGTAGGTGTGCCATAGTGAATCAGATGGACCGACGGACGATCTCTTCAAGGTCGGCCTTTGTTACGCGGCGGGGATTGCCGGCGAGGAGCCGTTCGAGCGTACTGGCGCGTTCGGCGATGTGAACGGCGTCGCCCGCTTCGATGCCCAGCGTGGAGAGACCGCCATCGATACCGACGTCGCTGGCGAGCCGCTCGACTGCGACCGCGGCGTCTTCGGCCGCGTCGACCGGGCTCGACCGATCCGTGTTCGCGCCGAGCAACTCGGCCACCTCTGCGTACCGACCGAACGCGCTCGTGGCGTTGTGTCTGATCACCTGAGGCAGCGTGAGCGCGATCGTAACCCCGTGGGGGGTGTGGTGAATCGCACCGGCGGCCATCGCGATGGCGTGTGTCGCACCGAGGCCTGCGTTGGTAAACGCGATCCCCGCCATCAGACTTCCAAGCGCCATATTTCGCCTCGCTTCAAGATCCTGCCCGTTGTTCACGGCGTCACGAAGTCCCGCCCCGACGTGTTTGATCGCCGAACGAGCGAACTGGTCGGTGAGAACCGACCTGCCATTGTAATCCGGGCGCTCGGACCGGCCCGCTGGCGCTGGCTTGGCGTCGTACCGTCGAGTGACGTAGGCCTCGATCGCGTGGCAAAGGGCGTCCATTCCCGAGGAAGCAGTCGGGCCTGGCGGTAGCGACACTGTCAGTCCCGGGTCAACCAGTGCGACGTTCGGTCGCTGGTATCCGCTGGAGATGCCGACCTTGGTGTCCTCGTCGGGAAGAGAGATGACAGTTACGGGAGACGTCTCCGAACCGGTTCCGGCGGTCGTCGGCAGACACGCCGTGGGGACGCCGGGTCCGGGAACGTCTTGGCCGCGGCCCGTCGGTGCTGCGACGTAATCGAGGATGTCGCCGCCGTGTTCGTGGACGATGCTGGTCGTCTTCGCGACGTCCATTGCGCTTCCGCCGCCGAGACCGACCACGAAGTCCGGATCTACCTCCGCCGCTACCTCTCGGGCTTTCTCGAACGTCGAAAGCGCCGGATCCGGTTCCACGCCGTCGTATACCGTGTACGAACCGGATTCGATGGGACCGATCACCTCGTCAACGATCCCTGCCTCGGCCACGCCTTCGTCCGTTACGACGAGAACGTTCGTCGCCCCGTGCTCTCGGATCACGGCTTTCAGTTCCTCGGCGGCACCCAGACCGAACGTAACGTTTCCCGTCGTGCTGAACTCCCAGACTGACTCGGGTTCGTATACCATGTTGCGTGGTAGCGATAACCTTGGCCGGCTGGTAATACCTTTTGCCCGTTCAGATCTGCAGGGTTAAGGGCGCTCTTATGTAGAATTGCGGAAAGCCCCAATAACGAGACATTCAATGGTTTTCTCAACGGATTCTCCAGATGGGTTGAGTGATCGAATGATGCCGAAGGTGTGAGCGGCCTGTTCCAAGCCCTGCTTCGAGGTTAACCAACACTGATTCAAGAATAGGGGTAATCTGTTGGTTAACCAAACCACCGGGCGAGTGAGGTCTGTTCCCGTTCCGACTCAGCTGGGACTTCACAGAGAACCCGCCACTTCGGCCGCTCTCGGATTTGCTTGTCGGGCCGGTTACCTGCCTGTCCGGGCTCGGTTTTCCCGGCATAGTGCCAGCCCTTGTCTCTGAGCGCTTTGATCATCGAGCCGTCGAAGTCGGCTCGCACGAACGTCAGCAGGAGTCGAACGCCTCGTCGCCGGCCGTGCCGACGCACGAACTGTTCCATCGACCGGGCGAGGGCGGCAGAGGCGAGATTGGGGAAATCGACGCCGATGCAAATCCGTGCTGCCTCGACGATTTCGTCGCCCTCGAATCGCGCCCCGTCGTACTCCAGCGAGCGAATCAGCGGATAGCGCCACGTAATCGCACCTAGTAGCTGGTTCTGATAACAGAGTCCGTGATGGACGAGATTCGTCCGGGGGACATCGTCCATATAGGAATGATGTGCTTCGTAGATCGCGCCAGCGACGTGGCGTGGGATCGATTCGATATGGACGCGCTCTGCGAACCGCAAACCGAGCGGCGCCGTGACCGGCTGGCCTTCCCGATGGATGGGACACGAGCACCCCTCGGGGGTAGGCGTATACTGGAAGCCGGTACTCCGTATTCCGTCCAGAGAGTGAGTTTGGGTCACGAGTCGGTGTCGTCGGTGCGCTCCTGTCGGTCGTTGTATCGCTCCAGTTCACGCTCGATTTTCTCGAGCACCTCGACACTACGTTCGAGGAGCTGATGGGTGGCTCGCGCCAGTCGAAGCGTCTCCATCAGTGCTCCCCCTCCGGGGGTTCGATGAGGTCGTTGCTCTCTTCGGCGAGTTCTTGGATTACCCGTTCCACGTCAGCCTCCTCGACAACTGTCCGATGTGCGAGCGGGGCAGGATATGCCCGGTCACCCTGGCTACAGAGCACGACCAGCCACTCGTCGCTTCCATCCCCGAGCACGATGTAGTGGTCGCGATCAGCGCGCTGGAAGACCCGCCGGTCCGGGCGGGAGACAGCTCTCCAGTTCTCGGGGAGCGTCGGTGACGGCCGTCCACCGTCGGCGAGCGCGACGACGTCGTCGGTAAGGGTCGCCATCGCGGCGTCGATCTCCTCCCCGGGGAGGTGCCAGCACGCCGCGGCACCATCGCACTCCAGCTGCGAAACCACCTGATTCCGGAACGCGATGTAGTGCTCACGGGCGAACTGCTCATCGTCGTAGTAGTCGAGGAGGAGCGCGCACGCGAGCTGGGCGGGCCCGCTGCCTCGATACCCGACCTCGAAGCCGCTCGGACTGTGATTGACGAGGTCGAGACTGCGGTCGGGGGTGAGTTCTGTGTCCTCGGGACGGCGAGTGACAACGAGCTCTCCTCGTCGATGTCGGCCGACGTATGCCGTCGTCATTTGAATCGCCCCCGTTCGTCCCGCTCGCGATCGGACACGTCCCACTCGTGGTCTGTTGGTTTAATCTCGGACCCGAAGCCGTGTCGTTCGGCGTGTTCGGTCCGACTGAGGAGTTCGAGATTCTCCGGTCTGTTGTCAAAGCGGACGCCATTTTTATGATGAACGTGCTTGTCCGCGACGGCGTCGAACCCGCGCTCTGCCACCATTACGAGCCGGTGAATCCCGACGGAGTCTGTGGTTCCACGATAGTTCGAGGCACAGATGACGTAGCCACGGTCGGTGAACACGGCGGGATGCCGTCGACGGTTCGGGGCCGCCTCACGTGCGTCTCGACGAGGAATGTCGAACTTCTGCATCCACTTATGCACCGTCGGTTGCGTACAGTCGAGCTTATCTGCGATCTCGTTCGTACTCAGCTCCTGTTCCCAGTAGAGTTCGTAGAGGAGCGATTCGTCTCGCCAGGGGTACTCTGAATCGGTCATGGCTCGGTAACGGGGACTGGCTTCCCCCGCGTCCCTCTCGGGGGCAATAAACACTACCGAGCGGAATCGTACTTGAATCTCAGATCCAGTTCGTCACCGACCCGAGCAGGTCTGCAGACAGCGTGAGTTACGGTGGGAGGTGACGGTCGTAGATATTCCGCCGATGCCCGACCGCCTCGACGATGAGGACATCCTCGTCTCGGTCCCACGTGATGATCGCACGGTAGTCACCGGCACGAAGCTTGTAGTACGGGTAGCCGGTGAGCTTTTCGAGTCGGTGGGAGGTCCAGTCTTTCGCCTCGTCGAGTTTCTTCACCAACCGCTCTTGCGCTTCCGATTCGAGTCCCTCCAGCAAATCGAGTGCTTTCGGTGTCCACTCGACCTCAGTCATCGATGCCTAGCCGGTCCTTCACGTCGTCCTGCGATACCGTCTCGCCCTGCTCCCGCTGCTTGCGGCTCTCGGCCAGATGCGCCAGTGCTTCCTCGGACAGCTGCGTTGGCGGATTGACGGCGTCTCGAAGCGCGTCGCGGATGAACTCGGATTTGTTCGCGTAGCCACGCTCTTCCCAGACGTCGTCGACCTGTGCCAGCAGCGACTGTGGCACTCGGACGTTGATTTTCTCCATTTCACCGTCGCCACCGGCGTCGCTGTCAGTGCTCATATGCTGTGATACGCTTGTATCACGTAAGTAGCTTCGGTTGGATACGCGAACTGTGGTTGACGAGGTCCAGACTCCGCTTGAGGGAGAGTCGCCGATGCTCCGAGATATTCAGCACGACGGCTTGGCCGTCGACGCGGAAGCCGACGTACTCGACTGCGTCTCGGTGAGACTGTACAGGCGATGCGACTGGAACCGATTCCGAACTGGCCATAGGTACATTCCCGTTCATCGTTGCTCGCGGGCGGTTCGGTGACCCCCGCACCCCTCTCAGGGATTCAACAAACAGGACGGCGCAGCGTTCGGCAACGTATTTGGCAGTTGCAACGTACTGTCCACATAATTGAGGATGGCTGTACTGGACGACCTCTCTGGATTCGAGTTCGAGGACTTGATGGAGGACGTCTTCCGCAACCTCGGCTACGAAAACGTCCGCCAGGCCGAGCGGACGGCCGACGAGGGGCGGGACGTCATTATGGAGGAGGTCGTCGACGGCACGCGACGGGCGATCATCGTCGAGTGCAAGCACACTGGAACGGTCGGCCGACCGGTCGTCCAGAAGCTGCACTCGGCCATCGCGACGTTCGACTTCGACGGTCCAAAGCGCGGGATGGTCGTCACGACCGGCCGGTTTACGAACCCTGCCGAGGAGTACGCAGATCGGCTCCAGCGGAACGATGATCCCTTTCCCATCGAGCTGATCGACGGCGAGGACCTCCGGGAGATCGCCGACGAGATTGGGCTCGATCTCTACAACGGGCGCATCGAGATCCTCTGTGACGAGACGCTTCGACCGTACGACCCGGCGGCAGACGTCGACGCGCCGGTTCAGGAAGCGTTCCGCGACATCGAGAACATCGAGGCCGCGGATCTGTCGGTGCCGCACTCGCAAGTGACGTTCCGACCGGTGGTTGCGATCACCGCCGACACGAACGCTGTCTTCGAGACCTCCGTCGGTGTCATCCACCGGATCAACGACCGCACACAGTTCGTTGTCCACGCTGAGCGCGGCCATCCGAAGGTGGCCGACGACGATGTCGCGACGCTGGTCACCGAGAACTTCCACGCGACGGTTCCCCTCGATAGCGGGCAGTTTACCGAGGTATTCGACGACGTCGACGAACGACGGTTCGGCCAGACCCAAACGGAGTACAAGGAGTGGGCTGTTGACCGCCTCCAGGATTACCACACGACGACGGTAACCTACACCGGCGACAATAACGTCACGTACAACAAGACGTGTGAGCCGAACCTCTCGGACATCTCAGTGCAATCGATTGAGCCGGTGTATCTACCTGAGGTTCGGCAGACGACCGACCTCGGAGAGTACACCTATCCCTACGAGTACTACGCGGCAGGGCCGTCCAGAGTGACCGAAGAGGACGGCATCCATCGGTGCGTCCACTGCGAGACGAGCGGCGTCGACGAGACGTACACCTACTGTCCAAACTGCGGGGCGATCGCCTGCGACACCCACATCAAGACCGAACGGCTCGAAGGGGACCCGGTCTGTACCGGCTGTGCAGTGACCGACCGGTTCGCGCTGAAGAGGAAGTACTTCTACGACGAGGAGAACCTCGAGGCGTTCCGCGAGGAGTACGCCGAGATGCCGATCCACGAGAAGGCGATGGAGAACAAGCTGCTGGCTGGCGGGAGCGTGGTTGCGACGCTGCTGCTCGTTGTCGGACTACTCGTGATCGGCGGCATCATCTAACCCGTCGCAATTTTCCGCCAGACTGCGGGGTTGGTGTTACGCGACTCCGTACTGGTCTTTGAGTGCCATATATTCGTCCTTTTTTGGGAGGATGACTGGCAGATCATCTGTCCTGTCGAAGTCGCCCTGAAGTGGCCGATACAACGCTTTCACAGTGGGTTTCAGGTCGTACCACCGTGCGGCCTCGACGAGTGTCTCCTGATCGATATCCTCCGCCTCGATCAGCAGCATCGAATAGCTGACCCGCCGAGATCCGCTATCCAGAAGGAGCGTATGGCATACGACTTCAGCAGGCGTTAGGTCTTCGTCCGGAGCATACCAGAACGGAGGCTCGCCGGCGAGGAAAAACTGTAAACCATACGCTGCAAACCGACCCAGTCCGGTCATCTCTCAGTCCGGAGCTGCTTGGAGTGCGTCCGTATCCTCGTCGGTCTGTAGGCGAACGAGTGCTCGCTTCGGATCGCACCACGCGATCGTGGCACTGGGAGCGATTTCCCGGACTCGAGCTCGATGTTCGTGTTCTACAGTAGCCCGGATGAACGCCAACAGCGGCGAGACCTCGTCCCGGAGGGCGTACTTCGAATCGGATTGGGAGAGTAACGCTCGGTGCTTGAGCGGCGATAACGCGCTATGGACACCTTGTCGGGTGATTCCGAGTCGGTCTGCGATATCAGCGATGTGTCGTGGTCTATCGAGATACCAACACACGCGGAGTGTGGCTGGGGAGAGCAGTTCCGTCCAGTCCACGTGGCTGAACTCCGACAGCAGCGTTCGATACGCTTCGGTAACTGGATGTTCCGCGATGCGGACACGACGCTGATTGCTGGACCCACGGGTTTCTGTGAGCAATCCCGCTGCGAGCAATTCGTCGAGTACGTCGTACAGATGGTCTCGTGAATAACCGGTTTCCGTCGTGAGTTCCTCCGGTGTTGCTTCACGGCCGGTACTCAGCGCGTCAACCACGGCGAGTCCGGCCTTCGAAATCATCTGTGTCTATCTAAATCCTAAATATATAAATATGATTTGGGATTTTACTTGACGACTGCTTCGTCCCGGACCAGCTCTGCGAGCGCGTCCTCGAGCGACCCGTGGAACTGCCAGCTCGCCCGCTCGAAGGCTTCGTCGGTCGGGCCGTCCCAGCGGGGGAACGCGGAGTGACCGCTTACTTTGACTGTCCACTCGGTCGGCTCGTCGAGCGGGTTCTCCGTCGGGAGTTCCACCACGTAAAGGTATTCTTCGTCGCCGTGGATGCCATCGGCCGGATTCTCGACGCCGTGGCCCAGCAGGAACAGCGGCTGGTCGAGATGCTCCATATTGGACGGCTCAAGGAGATCCGCTGGCTGAGCCGCGTCGATCGTTCGCTCTGGGTCACCATCCAGATAGAGGTCGACTGTCGAGAGCTTGTCGAGGAACACGAAGGTCGCCGCCGTGTAGCCCGGTCCCCGCTCTGCACGGGTCGCATCGAGCAGCTCCTTCAGCTTTGTGAGATCCCGGAGGACGCTCCCCGGGTAGCCGTCCGAATGCCGGTACACCTGCGCGACGCGGTCGGCGCTGCCATCTGTCTCACCGGTCTGTTCGACTCGTTGGACGAATCGGAGTTGACTCCGTGTCGACATCGGTACTCGCCGGCGCGTGTGCGCCGGCACCCATCGCCGGCGCAGGAACAACACTACGCAGTCGTAGCGGGATTGCTATCCGCTACGCGAGATGTGACACCTCGTCTGGCTCCTCCTCGCCGTCGAATTCACCACGCTCGACCGGCTCCCAATCCTCCCCAGGTGCTGGACTCCACCAGTCGATCTCATAGGCACCCGGTGCACCGAGGATTTTTGCCCGTGCCGAGCCGTCAGGCAGGTCGCGGCGGAGCTTCTCGTCGACGTGAAGGTTCCACGTTGAGTCGGTGTCGAAGCACGCGAGCACAGCCTCCTCGTAGCCACGGTCTTCTCGGGACTCTTGGAGGACGACCTGCGTGTTACAGTTCTTGCAGAACACTCCCTCGAAGGGAATGTGGGTGAACACTTCCTGCCCGCAGACGGGGCACCAGAGGAACTCGAACAGTGCCTCGCTGTGTCGGTCGAGTACTTCGAGACTCATTGTTGGACCGACCCGGTTCGACCGGGTCACTCTCTCCGCCCCGGCCGAAAAACACCCTGCGTGTGTACGTTCTCAGCGTTCAGGGCCGTAGACGATGCGCGAGGGGGCTTCGTACCCACAGTCCGGACAGTCGTACCAGCGCTGTACCTTTGCTCCATCAGCTGTCTTCTCACCGACGAGGATGTCGTCGTTCGGACACTCCGGACAGCTCAGTTCGGGCGCTGGCCGCTCCCGAAGTGCATCTCGGAACGTCGTCGCCTCCTTCGTCTCGAAGCCTCGCGACCAGATCGGGTAGCCGTCGACGAGAATCGCCCCGCGCCACTTGTACCGGTATGAGTCCGGCGCCCGGTGTAGAACGGCTCGCGCTCCAGTCTCGGTGTTTCGATACGCGAGTGTTGGTGTACGACTTTCCCGGGACCAGTTTGTGATTCTGGGCATTGTCAGTCAGAAGTGGACGTCTGCGGGGACAATCCAGAGTGTCTGGCTGTCTTCCTCTTCCTCGAGGACACGATCGAGCTGATCGCGGTGGCGAATCCCCATCGCGTGCTGGTCGTACATCGGGACTGATGGCCCCTCGTAGGCGCCGACCTGATGGAAGGCGTGTCGGGCGAGGTCCTCGTCGCGCATGATCGCTTCGTCGCTGAGCTCGTCGAGCGCCTCCTTCACGCGGTCGAGATTCCGCTGGAACTCTTCCTTTGTGGCGTTCCAGGCTCGATCGAGTAGTTCACCGCCCTCCTCTGAATTGATGGGTGCTGCCGTCGGTAGGTCTCCCCAGCGAGCCTTCCCAGCTACCGTGGTATCCTCTTCGTCGAAGGTACAGTAGTAGTCGAACACGGCGCAGCCGTGGGGGTTCGCCCCGACGAGACGGTCGAAGACCGCTTTCCCCTCGACTAATGCGTCGTGCTGTGTCGGTGCTTCAACCAGCGCGTAGATGACCATATGCATCTGGTTCACCTCGGAACGCCGACTCACCGGGCGCTGCTCGGCTTTGTCTGCTCGGTGCGCCGGCACCCATCGCCGGCGCTCGAAAAACTCGCTTCGCGAGATCGCGTTCAGGAATCGCCTGTCTGCTCGACGGTGATCGTCAGGTCGCCCGACTCGTAGTCGGCCTCGAAGTCGACGCTAAACGCGTCGGATTCGTAGGCGGCGTGGTAGGCACGGTGCAGTTCGAGCGACCCGGTCGCCTTGAAGTGGAAGAACGCAGCCGAGGTGTAGGGTTTGCTCTGGGTTTCGATCTGCGTCTCGACAGAGGCCGGGAGCGCGATTTGTGGTGTGTCCGTATCGATACTCGCAGCGAACGCCTTCGCTTCTTCGACGGTGGCCTGCGAATGTGCCGGTGTCTCGCCGGTGAGCAGGTTTACCGGCGTCTCGGTATCGTCGGTGAACAGGACATCGTGGAAGGTTCGGGTCCCGAGGACCGCGTCGGGATCTAACTCGCAATCGTGGAATGGATCGTCGTCTGGTTTCTCGGGCAT